>NZ_BMQM01000005.1 GCF_014648115.1 Deinococcus seoulensis | reverse complement strand
ACTCGTGACTGTGTAACGCTGTTCTCCTCTGGGCCGGTCTTCCAAGACCGGCCCAGCGTCTTTTCTCTGTAGCCCATCAGTACATAGTGCGGGCCGCCTCCACTTCCGGGGGTGGCCCGCACTGTTTTCTATGGGTGTTGTTCAGAGTCATGCTGTTTGGGTGCTGCGGGTCTGATACGGACTCGGATTGAATGGCTTATAAAGCCGCTGGGTCCGAGCGGATGCGAGTGGGAGCCGGGCGGGTTCCGGACGTGGAGTTGGCAGGGGCGGTGCTGTCCCGGGTGGAGGGCGAAACAAACGGAACCCGTATGAAATTCAGCCCCGGAATTCTAAACCGGGTACAATTTGTGCATGGCAACTCCTTTCGAACAGGCGCAGCAGGACGTGCAGGCCCTCTCCAGCAAACCCGGCAACGACGTGCTGCTCAGGCTGTACGCGCTGTACAAGCAGGGCAGCGCCGGTGACGTGAGCGGCAAACGCCCCGGCGGATTCGACTTCGTGGGCGGCGCCAAGTACGACGCCTGGGCCGCGTTGCAGGGCACCTCGCAGGACGACGCGCAGGCGCAGTACGTGGCGCTGGTCGAGAGCCTGAAAGCAAAAGGCTGACCGCCGCTGCCCCCCTGCGTTCTGTGGGTGCGCTCAGGCGCGTGGGGCGGGTGCGGTAAGCTGCGGGGGTGAGTGACGTGCCCGCCGACCTCCCCACCCGCCCGGACGCCGCGCCGGAGGGGGCGGCCCCGGCCGACCTGCTGGCCGGCGCGAAGGGCCGCATGAAGGAGCTGGCCGTCCGGTACGCCCGCACCCTGCCCGGCCTGGACACCCACGGGCTGATGCACGGCCTGGACGGCGTGCAACTGACCTTCATGCCCATGGGTGACCGGGACGGGGCCTTCGACCCGGAACACAACGTCATCCTGATCAACTCGCGCGTGCGGCCCGAACGGCAACGCTTCACGCTGGCGCACGAGATCAGCCACGCGCTGCTGCTGGGCGACGACGACCTGCTGAGTGACCTGCATGACTCGTTCGAGGGCGACCGGCTGGAACAGGTGATCGAGACGCTGTGCAACGTGGGCGCCGCCGCGCTGCTGATGCCGGAGGAACTGTTGAGCGACCTGCTGGCCCGTTTCGGACCGACCGGCCGCGCCCTGGGTGAACTGGCCCGCCGCGCCGACGTGAGCGCCAGCACCGCCCTGTACGCCCTGGCCGAACGCACGCCCGCGCCCGTTCTGTACGCCGTGTGCGCCCTGACCCGCGCCGACGACGAACCTCACGCCGCCCCGGCCAGTCCGGCCGGAACGCCGAAAATCCTGACCGTGCGCGTGGCGGGCGGTGCGCCCGGCGTGAAGTACTCCCTGCGGCCCGGCACGCCCATCCCGGACGACCACCCGGTGGCCGTGGCGCTCGATACCCGCCTGCCGATCTCGCAGGCCAGTTACGTGCCGTTCCGCTCGGGGCGGCGCATGCCCGCGCAGGTGGACGCCTTCCCGGACCGTCAGCGGGTGCTGGTGAGCTTCCTGCTGCCCGACCGGCCCGGCCCGACGTGAACGCGCACACCCTGACCTTCGGCCTGCCCGCGCCAGGAACGATCCGCGCGGCGCGCGGCTGGGAGTGGCGCTGGACCGGCGCGGCCGTGATGGGCATCCTGAACGTCACGCCCGACAGCTTCAGCGACGGGGGCCGTCACGCCGCGCTGGACGCCGCCCTGCACAGCGCGCGCGCCATGCGGGACGCCGGGGTGCTGATCCTGGACATCGGTGGCGAGAGCACCCGCCCCGGCGCGGCCCCGGTGGCTGCGCACGAGGAACTCGACCGGGTGCTGCCCTTGATCCGCGCGCTGGCCGGGCAGGGCGTCCTGCTGAGCGTGGACACCATGAAAGCCGAGGTGGCCGCCGCCGCCCTGCGCGCCGGAGCGCACCTGATCAACGACGTGACCGGCCTGCGCGACCCCGAGATGCGCCGCGTGTGCGCCGACGCCGGAGCGCCCGCCTGCGTGATGCACATGCAGGGCCAGCCGCAGACCATGCAGGCCGCCCCGCACTACGGCGACGTGGTGCAGGAGGTGCACACGTACCTGCGAGAACAGGCGCGGGAGGCGCTGAACGCCGGGGTGCCCGACGTGCTGCTGGACCCCGGCATCGGCTTCGGGAAGACGCTGGACCACAACCTGAGCCTGCTGCGCGCCCTGCCGGACCTGACCGCAGGCCCGCACCCCGTCCTGATCGGCGCGAGCCGCAAACGCCTGATCGACCTCATGGCCAGCGTGCCGGACGCCGCCGACCGCGACCCCGGCACGCTGGCCCTGCACCTGCACGCCGCCCGCAGCGGAGCCGCCGTGGTCCGCGCGCACGCCGCCGCCGCGCACGTCCAGGCGCTGCGTGTGCAGGCGGCCCTGAACGCCCCACCCGGCCCGGCGCTACACTCGGACGGATGAAGGCCGCCACCCCCGAACCGCACCCCGCCGCGCCCGGCGTGAGCCGCGTCGTCCTGCAGGGACTGGAATTCCACGCGCGGCACGGCGTGTACGACACCGAGGCCGTCCTGGGCGCCCGGTTCGTCGTGGACGCCGAACTGCACTACCCCTTCGCGGACCTGAACGACGACCTGAACGAGGCCGTGAACTACGCCAACGTCTACGCCGCCATTCAGGAGGAAGTCACGGGCACCCGCCACCAGCTGATCGAGGTGCTGACCGCCCGCATCGGCCGCCGCCTGCTGCGCGACCAGCCGACCCTGCACGCCGTGACCGTCCGCGTACACAAGCCCTTCGCGCCGCTGCCCGGCGTGTTCCGCGACGTGTTCACCGAACTGACCCTGACCCGCGCGGACCAGTAACCCGTGCCGCCCGACCCCACGGCCGACGCCTACATCGCCCTGGGCGCCAACCTCGGCGACCCGCTCGCGGCGCTGCGCCGGGCGGCCGCGCACCTGGGCACGCTGGGACAGGTGGCGGGTGTCTCGGCGCTGTACCGCACCGCGCCCGTCGGCGGCCCACCCGGCCAGCCGGACTACCTGAACGCCGCCGCGCACCTGCGCACCACCCTGAGCGCCGAGACGCTCCTGGCCGCGCTGCACGACCTGGAAGCCGCCGCCGGCCGCGAACGCCACGAACGCTGGGAGGCCCGCACCCTGGACCTGGACCTGATCACCCACGGCGCCCGCGTCAGCGCCCACCCCGCCCTGACCCTGCCGCACCCGCGCGCCTGGGACCGCCCGTTCGTACTGGCCCCCCTGCACGACCTGAACCCCGACCTGCGCCACCCCGTCACGGGCGAGACCGTGCGCGGCGCCCTGAGCCGTCTCGGGATGGGCCGCCTCGGGATGGACGGCGTGCAGCGCGTCGGCGGCCCCTGGCTACCCTGATACGGACTCCGCCGGGCAGTGATCTGGGCAGTGATCTGGGTAATGAACCGGGCAGTGACAGCCGGGCAGTGACAGCCGGACCGTCACGCCTCACGCCGTCTCCCCGGCCGCGGAACGCTATGCTGAGAGGCGACATGAGCGAGCACACCAAAACCACCAGCCACGGAGGCGCAGGCCGCGCGCTGCTGTGGCTCGCGATCCTCCTCACCCTGGCCCTGCTGGGCTTCGTGACCGCCACCGCCGTCCGCAACAACCCCATCTACAGCGACCGGGAAGCCAACGGCATCAGCAAGTACAAGTTCATTGAGGCCTGCAAGGAACTGGCGCACGACACCGAGAACCTCGCCGTCGGCGCGGCCGGGCAGAGCATCCCCCTCAAGACCCTGATCGAACAGAGCGGCGCGCCGCTGAAAGCCGGTGACAGCATCCACGCCGACCTGGACGCCGAACCCGCCCAGATCATCAAGGCCACCCAGACCGTCGAGGGTGGCGGCTGGACCCTCACCGCCCCCGCCACCGTCGCCGTGCACAGCGCGGGCCGCGAGAACACCCTGGGCCAGCTGCCCCTGCAGTGCGCCCACGACAAGGCCACCGGCAAGACCACCGCGCAGCTCAGCCTGCCCGGCCAGTAAACAGCCTCCCCGCACCGCAGGCCGCGCCCACACCGGACGCGGCCTGCCCACATTCCGGCTCTTCGTGCCAGTCGGAGTCCGTATCACCCGCACCCGTTCCCCCACGACCGGGGGAGGCGTGCTACATCACCACGTCCAGGCCGCTGAGGCACTCCTCGGCAATCGCGCGGGCCAGCGGGTCACGGGTGCTGCGGGCGTAACTGACGCCCAGTTGCAGGTGCCGCTGCCCGTCCGGGCCGCCCAGCAGTTCCAGCGTCTGGTAGAACGCCAGGTGCGTGTGCGCCAGCAGCACGTCCCGCGTCCGCTCGGGCGGCAGGACACTCAGCAGGTCCAGCGCCTCGCGGTACAGCCGCAGCGCCCGCCCCTGGTCGCCCTCCACGGCACTTTCCCGCCCCAGTTGCAGGGCGCGGGCGGCCGACAGGTAATCACTGCGCATGCCAGGGATTCTAGCGCGGGCCGCATCCGCCCGGATTGAATGGCCCTGGTCAGCCCTTCAACCGGAGTCCTGATCACTCGACTGTGTAGTCACTCGACTGCGTGCACGCTCAGCGCGCCGCCAGCAGCGCTGCCGTCGATGGTCAGCACCTCCAGGCGGCAGGGCAGGTCATCGCGGCCCAGTTCGCGCGTCAGGTACGTCAGGGCGGCCCGGTGCATCAGGGCCAGTTTGCGCGGCGTGACCGACTCGGCGGCACTGCCGAAACGCGCCGAGCGGCGCTGCCGGACCTCCGTGAACACCAGCGTGCCGTCCGGTTCGCGCGACACCACGTCGATCTCGCCGCCGGGAATGCGGTAGTTGCGGGCCAGCACCACCCGCCCCAGCCCGCCCAGGAACGTGGCGGCGCGGTCCTCGGCCTGCGCGCCCTTCACTCCAGCCAGTCGGCCCAGGACGTGAAGTCCGGCGCGGTGCGTTCCGCGCCCGCCTCGCGCAGGGCCGCGCCGGGCGCGGTGGTGGTCAGGGCAACCACGCGGCACCCGGCACCCGCGGCGCTACGCACCCCGTTCACGGCGTCCTCGTGCGCCAGGCAGTCGGCCGGGTTCAGGCCCAGCCGCTGCGCGCCCAGCAGGAACGGCTGCGGGTGAGGTTTGCCGTGCGTGACGTCCTCGCCCAGCACGCGCGGCCCGAAACGACCCCCCAGCCCCAGCGCCTGCATGCCGAACTCCACGTTCACCCGGTCGGCGCTCGTGACCAGCGCGAACGGAATGCCGCGTGATTCCAGCGCGTCCAGGTACGCACTCAGGCCCGTCACCTCCCGCAGCGCACCGGCTGCCAGTTCGCGGTAACGGCCCTCCTTGGCTTCATGGAAACGGGTGGCGAGGGCCTCGTCCGGGTACGTGCCGGTCAGGCGTTCGATGATCTCCGGGTTGCGGCCCCCGTCCACCTTGGTGTCCAGGTCATGCTCGGAGAGGGTCAGGCCCAGCACGCTGGCCGCCACCTCCTGCCACGCCTGCCGGTGAAAGTGATTGTTGTCGGTCAGGACGCCGTCCATGTCGAACAGCACGCCCGCCGGACGCCACGGCCAGCCGCTCACAGCGGCCCCCCGGCCGGGGTCGATTCCTGCGGGTCCAGGGCGCCGCGCGGCAGGTCATCGGCGTCCGGCGCGTCCGGGCCGTGCCCCAGGTCCGTCAGCAGGTCGCGGTACAGGTGCGCGGCCCGGACGCGCACCTCGTCCAGCGTGGCGTCCTCGGGCGCGAATTCCAGCGCGGCGTCCAGCGCGCCCGCCAGCACCGCGCCGTAGATCGGCCAGCGTTCCGCCCGGCCCGCCGCGCCCCGCTGCGGCCCGGCGGGGGTCGCGTCGCCGCTCAGCACGCGCAGCGCCGACTCGGACGCCGCCCGCTCGGCGTCGCGTTTGCTGCGCCCCTCGCCTCCCTCGCCGAGCACCTGCCCGCCCGCGCGGACCGTCACCCGGAACCGCCGGTCGTGCGGGGGGCCCTCCGCGTGCGCCTCGAAGGTGGGCGCGCCCAGTCCCAGCGTCAGCGCCCGCGCGATCAGATCACCCTTGGCATTCATGCCGCCCAGCGTAGCGCGCAGCGGCCCGCCGGGGCTACGCTGACCCATGCCCCGCCGATTCCGCTGCCCGGCCACCCTGCTGCTCTGCCTGCTGTGTGGCGCCCATGCCGCGCCCGGCACGCTGCCCACCCCGCTCCCCACTGCGCTGCCCACCCTGCTGCCCGCGCTGGGGTTGCTGCCCGCGCCGGGGCAACGCTGGACCCTGCACGCCCGCACCGCCGACGGCGAGACCTTCCAGACGACCCTGCGCCTCAGCGCCGCACCCCCCGCCGACCCCGGCACCTTCCGCGCCGACCGGGGCACCCTGCTGCTGGACGCGCAGGCCGGAACGCTGATCGCCCTGGACCTTCAGGACGCCCGGGACGGAGGTCTGGGTCTGGCCTGCGCCGTCCGCCTGAACGCCGACCGCAACAGCGCCCCGGAGGTGTCCGGCGTGCTGGCCAGCGGCACCCTGACCGAACTCCCGGCCCGCCTGGAAGCCGCGCTGGCCGTCCTGAACGTCACCCGCACCCCGCAGCAGCAGGAGGAGGCCGCGCGGGAACTCGGCCTGGGAACCTGCGCGCTGAGCGTCCAGACTCCCTGACCCGACCGGGCTCCCTGCCCACATCCGCCCAGACTGATCCTGACGTGTGCGCTACCCTGAGCGCCCGGAGCAACCCACGCCCACACCCGCCCGCACCCTGGCCTTCCATCCTGGCCGCGCGGGCTCCCGTCACCCTGCCCCTTTTTCCCCGGAGGTCAATTCACCTTGAGCGCATCCACCGTCAACGATCCTGCCCGCCGCGTCGTGCTGGGCCTGCAACACTCGATTGCCATGTTCGGCGCGACCGTCCTGGTGCCCATCCTGGTGGGCCTGTCGCCCAGCGTCGCGCTGTTCGGCGCGGGCGTCGCCACGCTGATCTTCCACCTGCTCACGCGCGGGCAGGTGCCGATCTTCCTGGGCAGCTCGTTCGCGTTCATCGCGCCGACCGCGCTGGTCGTCAAGGAGTTCGGCCCGGCCGCCGCCGGGGGTGGCCTGATCGCCGCCGGACTCATGTACCTGCTGTTCAGCGGACTCGTGAAACTCCTGGGCACGGACCGGCTGCTGCGGGTGTTCCCGCCCGTCGTGACCGGCCCGGTCATCATCGTGATCGGCCTGGGCCTCAGCAGCGTCGCCGTGAACCAGGCGAAAACGAACTGGTGGCTGGCCCTCGTCACGCTGGGCGCCGCCGTCATCGCCAGCCTCTACGGGAAGGGCCTGTTCCGCATGATTCCCATCCTGGTCGGGGTCGTCACCGGGTACGTCGTGTCCCTGCTGACCGGGCAGGTGACCCAGGAGGGCCTGGACGCCATCGCCGCCGCGCCCCTGCTGGGCCTCCCGGACTTCCACGCGCCTGCCCTGGACTGGCGGGCCGTGGCGATCATCGCGCCCGTCGCAGTCGTCACGTTCATCGAACACGTCGGGGACGTCATCGTGAACGGCCGCGTCGTCGGGAAGAACTTCCTGGAGAAACCCGGCCTGAGCCGCACGCTGTTTGCCGACGGGCTGGCGAACATGAGCAGCGCCGCGCTCGGCGGACCCGCCGCCACCACCTACGCCGAGAACACCGGCGTCCTCGCCCTGACCCGCGTGTACGACCCGCGCGTCCTGCAGATCGGCGCCGTGTTCGCCGTGCTGTTCGGCTGCTCCCCGAAACTCGCCGCCGTGCTGAAAAGCCTCCCGCAGGGCGTGCTGGGCGGCGTGAGCATCCTGCTGTTCGGCATGATCGCCTCGGTCGGCATCCGCACCCTGACCGAGGCGAAGATCGACTTCGCGCACAGCCGCACCCTGATCATCGTGTCCCTGATCCTGGTCCTCGGACTGGGCGGCGCCGCGTTCCCCATCCAGGTCGCCGGAACCAGCCTGGAACTGCACGGCATGGCCCTCGCCGCGCTGGTCGGCATCCTCGCCAACCTGATCCTGCCCCGCCAGCGCGACGAGATCGACGGCCCGCCGGAACGCACCCTGCACTGAAGGTGTCCCGCGCCCCGGCCCGGTCTGTCAAATGAGGCAGCGGGCCGGGGCGCGCGTTGCTACGCTCAGGGTCATGAAACGATACATCGTTCTGGCGGCCCTGCTGACCCTCACGCCCCTCGCCCACGCTGGCAGCGGCAACGCCGCCCCGCGCGCCGTGGCCCCCTTCGGCGCACCGAAAGCCCTGCCCGCCAACGCCCTGGTCCGCCCCGGCCAGACCTGGGTCATGACCGGCACCACCGCTGGCGGCGAACGCATCAGCCGCGAACTGAAACTCGGCGCCCAGGCCCCCGAGTGGGACGACGGCTGGGACTTCAAGGCGGACAAGGGCGTCTTCAACTGGCAGTCCGAGGACCGCACGATCCTCGCGGCCGACATGCTGACCGGCATGATGGACGACAGCGACATTCACATGTGCCTGGGCATGGTCGAGGGCGCCGGGGCGCGCGGCGTGCTGCTCAGCGGCGACCTGGACACGCTCCAGTCGTACGTCACGAAGCTCGACGCGGCCACCGCCGAGCCCCGCAACGCCGACGAACTCGTGCAGGCCATCCGCAAGGCCGGCGTGCCCGCCGGAACCTGCACCCTGACCCTGAAGCGCTGAATCCAGGCTGCGTCCAGAGAGAGGCGGGCCGCCCACGTTTCCGGGGCGGCCCGCCTCTCTCTGCTGCGCTCAGCGCCGTCCGCGTGACCGGACCTTCTGGCCCGGCACGGTCGCCTGCTTGAACTCCCTGCCCTGCAACTTGGCCTCGATGGCGCGGATCTGGTCGCGCAGGCTGGCGGCCCGCTCAAAGTCCAGGTCCTCGGACGCCTGCCACATGTCCAGTTCCAAGTCCGTGAGCTGGGCGGTCAGGGCGTCGCGGTCCGTGCCCACGTTCTCGGAGGTGACCTCGTCGGGTTGCTCCTCGCCGCGGATGACGTTGCGCACACCCTTGATGACGGTGGTGGGTGTGATGCCGTGCTCCTCGTTGTAGGCGGTCTGCTTCTCGCGGCGGCGGCGGGTCTCGTCCATCGCGAACTGCATGGCGGGCGTGACCGAGTCGCCGTACAGGATGACCTCGCCGTTCACGTTGCGGGCGGCGCGGCCGATCGTCTGGATCAGCGCGCGTTCGGAGCGCAGGAAGCCGGGCTTGTCGGCGTCGAGGATGGCGACCAGCGACACTTCCGGCAGGTCCAGGCCCTCGCGCAGCAGGTTGATGCCGACCAGCACGTCGTAGTGGCCCAGGCGAAGGTCGCGGATGATCACCTGACGTTCCACCGAGTCGATGTCGCTGTGCATGTAGCGCGCCTTGACGCCCTTCTCCAGCAGGTACTCGGTCAGGTCCTCGGACATGCGCTTGGTCAGGGTCGTGACCAGGGTGCGTTCGCCCCTGGCGCTGCGTTCGCGCACGCGGCCCAGCAGGTCCTCGATCTGCCCGTTGATGGGCCGCACCGTCACGGGCGGGTCCACCAGTCCGGTCGGGCGGATGATCTGATCGGCGACCGAGTCGCTGTGCTCGCGCTCGTACGGGCCGGGCGTGGCGGACACGAACACCAGTTGCCCGGTCTTGCTCATGAACTCGTCGAAGTTCAGCGGGCGGTTGTCCATCGCCGACGGCAGGCGGAAGCCGTAATCCACCAGCGTCTGCTTACGCGCCCGGTCGCCGTTCGCCATCCCGCCGATCTGCGGGACCGTCACGTGCGACTCGTCGATGAACGTCACGAAATCATCGTTGAAGTAATCCAGCATCGTGTACGGCGTGTGCCCCGCCGCGCGCCCGTCGATGTGCCGCGAGTAGTTCTCGATGCCCGAGCAGTACCCCAGCACCTTGAGCATCTCCAAGTCGTACAGCGTGCGTTCCTTCAGGCGCTGCGCCTCCAGCAGCTTCCCGGTGGACCGGAAGTACTCCAGCCGCTCGTCCAGCTCCTGCTGAATGGTCACGATGGCCCGCTCGATGTTCCCCGCGCTGCTCACGTAATGCTTCGCCGGGTACACCACCGTCGCGTCCAGTTCCGCCAGCCGGTCCCCCGTCAGCGGATGCACCACCGTGATGCGCTCCACGTCGTCGCCCCACAGCTCGATCCGCAGGGGCTGCTCGTCGTACGCGGGCCACACCTCGATCATCTCGCCCTTCGCGCGGAACCGGCCCGGCATCATCTCGATGTCGTTCCGTTCGTACTGCATGTTCACCAGCCGCCCCAGAATCTCGTCCCGGCTGACCTGCCCGCCCTTCTTCAGGATCAGGTTCAGCGCCGTGTACTCCTTCGGGTCGCCCAGACCGTAGATGCAGCTGACCGACGCCACCACGATCGTGTCCCGCCGCGTCAGCAGACTGCGCGTGGTGCTGTGCCGCAGCCGCTCGATCTCCTGGTTCACGCTGGCGTCCTTCTCGATGAACAGGTCCTTGCCCGGCACGTACGCCTCGGGCTGGTAGTAATCGTAGTAACTGATGAAGAACTCCACCGCCGCGTCCGGGAAGAACTCCCGGAACTCGCTGGCCAGCTGCGCGGTCAGGATCTTGTTCGGCGCCATGATGAGCGCCGGACGCTGGGTTTCCTCGATGACTTTCGCCACGGAGTAGGTGTTGTGCACGAACAGGCCGCCCCGACCGGTCAGGAAGGTCTCGAAGCCGTCCACGCTGAAGTCGTACACGAAGGCGGTCCTAGGTGCGACCGTCTCGTTGGTTTCGACCGGCGACCAGTGGACATCGGCCAGCCCTGTGAAGGCCGTGTCGGTCACGTTCAGCGCCTCGCACAGGCGGCCGAACAGGGCTGCACTGGGGGCGCGGACGCCGCACTCGACCGCCGAGACCATCGTGCGCGTGCAGCCCGCCGCCTGCGCTACCTGCCGCTGCGACAGCCCGGCCCGCTCCCGTTCGGCCAGCAGGCGCCCGCCCACACCGGGGACCACGTCCACGTTCGTGTTGCCCTCACCGGTCCGCTCCAGCAGGTCCGCAAGGGCCGCCCGTTTGCGAGCGCTCAGGAAACCGACCCCCTCCTGGAAGGACCGCAGGTTCTGGGCGCCGGACACCGTGACCTTGTGATACGTGCCGAGCGTGCCGTCCGGGCGGCGCTTTTGCACCTCGCGCAGGCGCGCCCACACCCCGAAGCGCAGCAGAGCCTCGGCCAGTTCCCCGGCCAGCCGCGCGCTGTTCGTCACGGCCGTGACCGCACCGCCGTCCACGCCGCCGTCCCCCTCGAAGTACGCGCGCAGCACGCCCGCCAGGAACGCGTCCGGGAACGCCGCGAAGTTCACCGGCAGGTGCTTCTCGCTGGAACGCTCGCCCATCAGCCGGGCCAGCACCTCCCGCCACACCCGCCCGGACAGCACGAAATCGCCGTCCGCGCGGCGGAAGTGCCCGGCCTCCAGCTCATGCAGCGCCGCCGTGAGCTGCGCCTGCACGTCTGCGTCCCGCACGGAGATCAGCGCGCAGCCCGGCGCGGCGTGCCCCTCCGCTACGTACTGCCCGAGCAGCAGTGCCAGCGCCGGGGTCAGGGACAGCTGCCCGGCCACGCTGACCGACCGGGCCGAGACGCGCGCCTCGGCGGCGACGGCCAGTCCCTGCGAGACCGCCGCGCGGGCCGCCGTGACGCTCAGGCCACCGCCCCTCTTCCCATGCCGAAGGGCGTGCAGTTTCCCGTCCGGGCGGGCGTGATGCCCGCGCACGAGGGCACGCCACTCCGGGTCGCGGTCCGGCGTGTACGGCACCGCCACGTGGAACGGCGTACCGTCCAGCAGCGCCAGCGTATCCAGATGCGTGACCGTTCCGTCCGGCTGCGGCACCCGGCGGGGCACCGGCAGCGCGTCACCGGGCCGCACGTCATCCCCTGCAACCAGCTGAACGTGCCCGCCTCGCAGGACCCACACGCTGTGATCCGCCGTGACGGTCACCTCGCGCCCGCACCCCGTGACCAGCCGGTGCAGCCGCTCCGGCGCACCGTGCCGCGTCAGGGCCGTCACCGTCCGCCACGCCACCGCGCCGTCCGCCGCGTTCCACGCCAGCACCCGCATCGGGTCGGGCGGCGGGAGTTCCAGCGAATCCTCATCCTGGGCGGGAGATCCGAACAGATCGTCGATCAGTTCACCGATGGGGAGGCGGCGTACCTGCCCGGCGATCTCCACGGTGACGGGCTCGTGCCACGCCACCGACTTCCCGGTGCCGGTCGCCCCGAGCAGGGTCTGGAACCGGAGGCCGGAGTCCAGGCCATCCACCAGGGAGCGGATGGCGGTGGGCTGGTCGCCGGCGGGCGTGTAACTGGACTGGACTTTGAGCATGGGACCTCCGGGGGTGGGGGAGAGGGCAGGGTGCGGGCGCGGCCCGAACGAATCTGCTTATTTTACGCCCTGTACGTAAACGGATGGTAAGCGAGATGGCTGAAGGAAACCTTGATCGGCGACCCCCTACACTGCCCCGTATGCGCGCCCGTCCTGCTGCCCTGATCTTCATTCTGCTGACCGCCCTGATCGACATCATCGGGATCGGGCTGATCATTCCGGTGCTGCCGGGGTTGGTGAAGGAACTGGCGGGGTCGGAGGTGGCGGGCGCGCGGACGATCGGGCTGCTGACGGCGGCGTACGCGGTGATGCAGTTCGTGTTCGCGCCGATCCTGGGCGTGCTGAGTGACCGCTTCGGGCGGCGGCCAGTGCTGCTGTTCGCGCTGACGGGCATGGGCCTGGATTACCTGCTGCTGGCGTTCGCGCCGAACCTCGCGTGGCTCTTTCTGGGCCGCATCCTGGCGGGGATTACCGGGGCGAGCCTGACGGTCGCGAACGCGTACATCGCGGACGTGTCGCCCCCCGAGGACCGCGCGAAGAACTTCGGGCTGTTGGGCGCGACGTTCGGGGTGGGGTTCATCCTGGGTCCGGCGCTGGGCGGCCTGCTGGGCGAGTACGGGCTGCGCGTGCCGTTCATGGTCGCGGCCGCCCTGACGGGCCTGAACGTCCTGTACGGCCTGTTCGTGCTGCCCGAATCCCTGCCGGTCAGTGCGCGCGGCAAGGCCATGCGGCGCGGCGACCTGAACCCCCTGCTGCCCCTGAAGGCGCTGGGCGAGTACCCGATCCTGCGGGCGCTGGCGCTGACGTTCGTGCTGCTGGGCCTCGCCGGGCAGGTGATCTTCAGCACGTGGGTGCTGTACACCGAACGCGTCCTGACCTGGACGCCAGGGCAGAACGGGGTGGCGCTGGCCTTCTTCGGGCTGCTTACGGCCGCCGTGCAGGGCGGCCTGATCGGGCCGTTCATCGCGCGTTTCGGGGACCGGCGCACCATCATGACCGGACTGGTCAGCAGCGTCCTGGAATTCCTGGTGCTCAGCGTGGCCCGCAGCGGCGCGCTGCTGTACGCCTCACTGGTCGTGGGCGCGCTGGGGGGCCTCGCCAACCCCGCCATTCAGGGCCTGATCTCCCGGCAGGTGGGCGAGTCCGAACAGGGCCGCGTGCAGGGCGCCATCACCAGCCTGAACTCCCTGGTCGCGGTGGTCGGGCCGGTCCTGGCGACCAGCGTGTACGCCTACGGCCTCACGCACGACTTCCCCGGCGCGGCGTTCCTGATGGGCGCCCTGCTGTCCGTGGCGGGCACTGTCCTGATCCTGGGCGTGCTGCGCGGCATGCCGGACACCGGGCGGCCACCGCAGGGGTGACGGGTGGCGGGTGCTGGTGAACGGCGAGCCCACACCGGACTGTCTACTTTCCGCTGCCCTCCCTGCCTTCCCGCAGCACTTCCTCGGCGACGGTCAGGAACGCGCGGATGACGGGATTCTTCCCGTCGCCCCGGCGCCACACGGCGACGATATCGACGGTGGGGGCGTCCTCGATGGGGCGGTAGACCACGCCGGGCAGCGAGAGGCGGCTGAAGAACTGGATGGGCAGGAACACGCCCACACCCGCCGCGACCAGCGACAGCAGCGTGGGAATCTCGATGGCTTCCTGCACCACGTGCGGCGTGAAGCCCGAGGCGGCGCACCAGCGCATGACCTGATCGAAGTACGTGGCGCGCAGTTGCCGGGGGAAGAACACGAAGTTCTCGCCGCTCAGGTCACTGATCTTCAGGCGGCGTTTGCGGGCCAGGGGATGCTCGGCCGGGAGGGCCGCGACGAGCGGCTGGCGCCACAGCGCCCGTGAGTCCAGGGTGGGGTCCCGCACGGGCAGCAGCATCAGGCCGATGTCGATCTGCTCGCCGCGCAGCCCGGCCTCCTGTTCCTGGGCGGTCAGTTCGCGCAGGTCCACGCTGACGTTCGGGTACAGCTCTCGGAAGCGCCGCACGATTTCCGGCAGTCCCCCGAACGCCAGCCCGCTGACGAAGCCGACGGTCAGGCGGCCCACCTCGCCCCGGGCGGCGCGGCGGGCGCGTTCCACGGTCTGCCCGGCCAGCAGCAGCGTCTCGCGCGCGCCGATCAGGAATTCCTGCCCGGCGGGTGTCAGTTGCACGCGGCGGGTGGTGCGCAGCACGAGCGGCACCCCGACCTCCTCTTCCAGGTTGCGGATGGAGTTGCTCAGGGCCTGCTGGACCACGAACACGCGTTCGGCGGCCCGCCCGAAGTGTTCCTCCTCGGCGAGGGCCACGAAGTGGCGCAGGTGACGCAGTTCGATCATGGGTGCAGGTCGGTCATGGGTGCAGGGCGGCTCGGGCGGGCATTCCTTCCAGCGTAACTCCCGCGACCCACCATTGCCAGTGGTGAATGCCATGAGAATTCCCTGTTGGAAGTGTGGAACGCCGGGGCCTAGACTGCTCGCATGACCTCATCCCCGCCCAACAGACCGCCCCGCACCGGCATGAGCGCACAGGAGCGCGAGAAGCTGAACTCCGTGGAAACGCAGGAGTGGCTGGATTCCCTGGCCTACGTGTTCGCGAACGCCGGGGACAACCGCGCGGCGGAACTGCTGGAGGAACTCGACCACTATGCGTACTTCCACGGCGCGCCCATCACGTTCAAGCAGAACACGCCGTACATCAACACCATCGACGTCGAGGCGCAGCCCGAGTACCCCGGCGACCCCGAGATCGAACGCAAGATCCGCAACATCATCCGCTGGAACGCCGTGGTCATGGTCATCAAGGCGAACAAGAAGAGCGACGGCATCGGCGGGCACCTGAGCACCTACGCCAGCGCGGCCGAGCTGCTGGAGGTGGGCTTCAACCACTTCTTCCGCGGGCACGGGGCGGGGCAGGATCGCGACCTGATCTTCTACCAGGGGCACGCCAGCCCCGGCGTGTACGCCCGCTCCTTCCTGGAGGGCCGGTTCGACGAGGCCCGCATGAACCGCTTCCGGCGCGAACTCCAGCCGGACGGCGCGGGCCTCAGCAGCTACCCGCACCCGTGGCTGATGCCCGACTACTGGGAGTTCCCGACGGTCAGCATGGGCCTGGGGCCCATCCAGGCGATCTACCAGGCGCGGTTCATCAAGTACCTGGAGAACCGCGAGCTGAAGCCCAAGGGCGACGCGAAGGTCTGGGCGTTCCTGGGCGACGGCGAGATGGACGAGCCGCAGAGCATCGGCGCGATCCGCTTCGCCGCGTACGAGAACCTCGACAACCTGATCTTCGTGCTGAACGCCAACCTCCAGCGCCTCGACGGCCCGGTGCGCGCCAACTCCAAGGTCATCCAGGAGTTCGAGGCGCTGTTCCGTGGCGCCGGCTGGAACGTCATCAAGGTCATCTGGGACAGCAAGTGGGACGAACTGCTCCAGAAGGACTACAACGGCACCATCGTCAAACGCTTCGAGCTGCTGGTGGACGGCGAGTCGCAGCGCTACGCGGCCTTCGGCGGCAAGGAACTGCGCGAGAAGTTCTTCAACACGCCGGAACTCAAGGCCCTGATCGAGGGCTGGAGCGACGCCGACTTGGAGCTGCTGAACCGCGGCGGGCACGACATCCACAAGATCTACGCCGCGTACGCCTCCGCCGTGAAGCACAAGGGCAGCCCGACCATCATCATCCCGCGCACCATCAAGGGCTACGGCCTCGGCGAGAGCGCCCAGGCGCGCAACGTGGCCCACCAGGTGAAGAAGCTGGACTTCAGCACCCTGAAGGACCTGCGCGACCTGCTGGAACTGCCCCTGACGGACGATCAGGTCGAGCACATGGAGTACTACCACCCCGGCCCCGACAGTCCCGAGGTGAAGTACACCCTGGAACGCCGCGCGGCGCTGGGCGGCACGATTCCCGAGCGGAAGGTCGAGTACCCGCACCCCACCATCCCGAACGGCGAGTTCTACGAGGAGTTCGCCAAGGGCAGCGGCGACCGGCAGGTGAGCACGACCATGGCCGCCGTGCAGATCATCAGCAAACTGCTGCGCGACAAGGAGATCGGCAAGTACATCGTGCCGATCGTGCCGGACGAGGCCCGCACCTTCGGTATGGACGCGCTGGTGCCGCGCATCGGCATCTACAGCCCGCGCGGTCAGACGTACACGCCTGTGGACTCCGGCTCCCTGATGGCCTACAAGGAGAGCGTCAACGGCCAGATGCTGGAGGAAGGCATCACCGAGGACGGCGCGATGGCGTCGTGGATCGCGGCGGGCACCGCGTACGCGCACCACGGCGTGCCCACCATCCCCTTCTTCGTGCTGTACTCCATGTTCGGCATGCAGCGCGTCGGTGACCTCGTGTGGGCCGCCGCCGACCAGCGGGCGCGCGGGTTCATCCTCGGCGCGACCGCCGGGCGCACCACGCTGGCCGGCGAGGGCCTCCAGCACCAGGACGGCAACAGCCACCTGCAGGCGTACGTCGTGCCGAACCTCAAGACCTACGACCCGGCCTTCGCGTACGAACTGGCCGTGATCGTCGAGAGCGGCATCCAGCGCATGTACGTGGACGGTATCGACGAGTTCTACTACGTCACCGTGGACAACGAGAACGAGGTGCAGCCCGCCATGCCTGCTGACGGCCGCAGCCACGAGGAAATCCGCGAGGGCATCGTGCGCGGCCTGTACCGCTTCCAGAAGAGCGCCCACAAGGGCAAACTCAGGGCGCAGATCCTCGCCAGCGGCCCCGCCATGGGCGCCGCGATGGAGGCCGTGAAGGCGCTCGAAGCCTACGGTGTCGCCGCCGACCTGTGGAGCGTGACCAGCTACAAGGAACTCCACCAGGACGCCCTGCTCGCCCAGCGGCACAACATGCTGCACCCCACCGCCGAACCCCGCGTGTCCTACGTGGCCCAGCAGCTGAGCAAGGAGAACGCCCCCGGCGTCCTGATCTCGGTGAGCGACTACATGAAACTCGGCGCGGACGGCCTGAACGGCCACCTGGACCGCAAACTCTGGACGCTCGGCACCGACGGCTTCGGCCGCAGCGAGGCCCGCGAGGAACTCCGCGACTTCTTCGAGGTCGACACCAAACACGTCGTCCTGGCCACCCTGTACGCCCTGCAACGCGACGGCAAGATCAAGGGCGACGTGGTCGCCAAGGCCATCGCCGACCTGGGCATCGACCCGGAACGCGACGCCCCTGTCCTGCGTTAAAGGTTGAAATTTGATGGTTGATGGAACACCTGTCGACCATCAACCATCTCCTATCTACTATCAACTATCACCCCCTCTCCGAAGGAGAACCCATCATGGCTACTGAACTGAAACTCCCCGACGTGGGCGACAACATCGAGCAGGGCACCGTCGTGACCGTGCTGATCAAGGCGGGCGACACCGTCACCGAGGGGCAACCCATCATCGAGATCGAGACCGACAAGGCCGTCATCGAGGTGCCCGCCGAGGCGGCCGGGACCGTGGACGCCGTGAACGTCACCGTGGGCGACACCGTGAAGGTCGGCGGCGTGATCGCCACCCTGGGCGGCGGCAGCGCAACGGCGAGTGCCCCGGCCGCCAGCGAACCGGCCGCGAGCGAACCGGCCGCGAGCGAACCGGTCGACGAGACCGACACCGGCAGCAGCAAGGCCGTCGCGCAGGAACAGCAGGACGCGCAGAAAGCGCAGGCCGCCGCACCCGCCGCGGCCCAGGCTGCGGGCGCGCAGATCACCCTGCCGGACGTGGGTGACAACATTGAGCAGGGCACCGTCGTGACCGTGCTCGTCAAGGCGGGCGACACCGTCACCGAGGGGCAGCCCGTCATCGAGATCGAGACCGACAAGGCCGTCGTGGAGGTGCCCTCGAATGCCAGCGGCACCGTGCAGAGCGTCAGCGTGAACGTGGGCGACACCGTGAAGGTCGGCGGCGTGATCGCTACCCTGGGCGGCGGCAACGCCCCGGCCGCACCCGCTGCCGCACCCGCGCCCGCTGCCTCCGCACCGGCTGCACCCGCCGCCCCTGCCGCCGCCGCACCGGCCCAGCCCGCCGGAGCGCCCGCCGCGCAGGCCGCCGCGCCCGCGCAGTCCGGCACGCAGAACCCGCAGACCTTCGACGGTCGCCACGTCGTGCCCGCCGCGCCCAGCATCCGCCGCCTCGCCCGTGAGATCGGCGTGGACATTCACGCCGTGCAGGGCACCGGCATCGCCGGCCGCATCAGCGAGGAAGACGTCCGCCGCACCGGCGGCACCCCCACCGTCACCGCGCCCGCCGCCGCGCAGGCCAGCACACCTGCCGCCGCACCCGCCGTGGCCGCCGCGCCCCTCCCCAACTTCGAGAAGTGGGGCCGCGTGACCCGCGAGGACATGAGCGGCATCCGCAAGGCCACCGTCCGCTCCATGACCGCCAGCACCGCCATCCCCATGGTCACGCACTTCGACAAGGCCGACGTGACCCTCATGGAAGAGACCCGCAAACGCTTCGGCGCGCGCGTCGAGAAAGCCGGCGGCAAACTCACCATGACGCACATCCTGATGAAGGTCGTCGCGAACGCCCTGCGTCAGTTCCCCAAATTCGGCGCCAGCCTCGACCTCGACGCCCAGCAGGTCATCTACAAGGACTTCGTGAACATCGGCGTCGCCGTCGACACGCCCGTCGGCCTGCTCGTGCCCGTCATCAAGGACGCCGACCGCAAGAGCATCACCGACATGGTCCTCGAACTGAGCGAACTCGCCGGCCGCGCCCGCGACCGCAAACTCAAACCCGACGAGATGCAGGGCGCCACCTTCACGATTTCCAACCTCGGCGGGATCGGCGGGCACGCCTTCACACCCATCGTCAACAGCCCCGAAGTCGCCATCCTCGGCGTCAGCCGCGGCGGCATGGAACCCGTCTGGAACAGGGAAACCGGCGCGTTCGAACCCCGCAACATGCTCCCCCTCAGCCTCACCTACGACCACCGCCTGATCGACGGCGCCGACGCCGCCCGCTTCGTGCGCTTCATCTGCGAGAGCCTCGAAGACCCCTTCCTGATCTCGCTGTAAGCGCAGGCCGATGGCAGAAGGCTGAAGGCAACAGGGAAGACCCCCGTCCGAGTGGCGGGGGTTCCTGCCGTGCCGGGAATTGCGGTGGAGGATTCCGGTAGAGGGCCGCCGCCCGTACCCGTGACAATGCGGGCATGACGGTCACGTTCACGCGGGAATTCATGCTGGAGCGGATGTTCGCGGGTGACGCGGCGTTCGACGGGCTGTTCTACACGGGCGTAACGAGCACCGGGATCTACTGCCTGCCGTCCTGCCGGGCGCGCAAGCCGCTGGCGGGGAACGTGGTGTTCCACCCGTGCGCGGCGTCGGCGCGGGCGGCGGGGTTGCGGGCGTGTCGTCGCTGCCAGCCGGACGCGTTTCAGGCGGGCGTGCCGGTCGAGGAGGCGACCTTCACGGCGGCACTGGCGCGGGTGGACGTGCCGGGCGTGGGGTCCGTGCAGGCGCTGGCCCGCGAGTTGAACCTGAGCGGCAGCGCGCTGCACCGCCTGTTCCGTGAGCAGTTCCAGTGCAGTCCGGCCGACTGGCTGACGCGGCGGCGGGTGGAACTGGCGGCCGCGCGCCTGCTGACCTCGGCGGACACGGCGGCGCAGGTGGCGTTCGCGGTGGGATTCGGGAGTCTGTCGGCGTTCGGCGCGCAGTTCCGGCGGGTGATGCACCTGACCCCGCAGGCCTTGCGCGTGGCGGTCCGGACGGGCAGGTCGCCCCGCGTGACACCCTGCTGGCTGCACTGGAACGCACCCTGAACGCCGTGACCGTGCCCGTCACCGCCGACCTGGAAGGCGGGTATGCCGACACGCCGCAGGGCGTGGCCGACACGGTCCGCGCCGCCCTGAGCCTGGGCGCGGCGGGCCTGAACCTCGAAGACGCCACCGGGCAGCCTGACCGGCCTCTGCTGCCAGCGGATGGGCAGGTGGACCGGCTGCGGGCCGCGCGTGCCGCTGCCGATGCGCTGGGCGTTCCCGCGTACCTGAACGCCCGCACCGACACGTACCTCAGCGGGTACGGCGACACCGACGCCGACAGACTGGACGAGACGGTCCGTCGGGGCCGCGCGTACCTGCAAGCCGGGGCGGACAGCGTGTTCGTGCCCGGCCTGACCGACCCGCCCACCCTCCGCACGCTGCGCGACCGCCTGGGCGGCCCGCTGGCCGTCATGTACGCCCCCGGCGGACCGGACGCCCACATCCTGCTGCGCGCCGGGGCCAGCCGCGTCAGCACCGGTCCCTCCCTGTTTCTGGCTGCGCTGGGCCACGCTGCCACTCTGTCTGCACAGTTCCGGGAGCGCGGCACGCTCGACACGCCCGGCGCGCTGCCTTTCGGGACGGTGCAGGGCTGGTTCAGCCGTTCACCCGCCTGAGCGCAGCAGGCGCGGATTCCACTGCTGCGGGCCGCCCGTCTTCACACGCTGCTCGGGGTGTGGCTGGCCGTCGCAGGTGGGCGTGGTGTTTGTTGGCGTGACCAGTGGCCACACGCTGGCCACGGCGCGTCCAGCGATGTCGGCGGTGCCCACCGGGCCGAATACGCGGCTGTCGAGGCTGCCGCCGGGGCTGCGGTTGTCGCCCATCACGAAGTACGTTCCGGCCGGGACGGTAACGGGCGGCGTGTTCGCCAGGGGGCTGGCCGTGTCGTGGCAGGCCCCGTTCCAGTACGTGGTGGTGCGGGGTTCGTTCAGGGGGCGGCCGTTCACGAGGACGGTGCCCGCCTGAACCTGCACGGTGTCGCCGGGCAGTCCGATCACCCGCTTGACGAGGTACGGACGGTACGCCCAGGGAAGGGTCACGCCCCGGTACGTGCGCGTCCACTCCTGGGCAGCGCTGCGGGGCGGTTTGAACACCACGGTGTCGCCACGCCCGTAGGTGCCGACGCCCAGGGTGTGCGCCCAGCCCTCGATTTTCGGGACGAGTAGCGTCTCGCCGTGGCGCAGGCCGGGCAGCATGCTGACGCCGTCCACGCGCACGGCGGTCGCGCCGAACTGCGTCAGCAGCAGCGCGAAGGCCAGCGGGGACAGCCAGTCGCGCCACAGGCGCCCCAGGCGATTCCTGGCAGGGGAGGTCACGGCTGCGCCTGCGTGGTCGTGGGTGCGGCCGGGTGGGTGCCCTGGATGGCGTACGCGGCCCCGCCGAGCAGTCCGGCGGCCAGCAGCCAGCGCAGGGCCAGCCCCAGCGTGTGCGTGCGGGCAAGGTGAAGGGCGGCGGGCAGGGCAGGGCCAGCTTCAGTCACGGCGGCCGCCCAGGCGTCGGGTTCGTTCAGGCCGCGCAGGCGGGCGTCCAGCATGCTCTGGTGCAGGTTCCCGTGCAGTTCCGCCCGGACCCGGCGGGCGGCGGTGGGTGGCAGCAGCCGCGTCACGCGGCGCAGGTACGCCTGAACGGCGGGCGGGGTCACCACAGGCTCCGCAGAGCTGCGTCGAAAGCGCGGTACGAATCACGTCTGCGGCGCAGTTCGGCGTGGCCCGCGTCGGTCAGGGTGTACGTGCGGACCGGGGGGCCACCACGGGTGGGGGTCGTCTCGGCGGCGCTCAGGAACCCGCCCTTCTCCAGGCGGTGCAGGGCCGGGTACAGGCTCCCGGCGTTCAGGGTGATGCTGCCCTGGGTGACGGCGCTGACGCGCTTGGCAATGTCCTGCCCGTACCCGCCCTCGCGTTCCAGGACGCTCAGGAGGATCAGGTCCAGGTTGCCCTTGAACAGGTTCGTATCCACGAGTATCAGTGTCTGATATCAGAATGTGAGGATGGTGGGCGGTACGCGGTCAGCTCAGGCTGTGCCGGGCCGTACGGTGTGCCAGAGCATGGGCAGCGATGCTGGGCGCATGACCGACCCCGTCCGCCTGCCACTCGACCTGCCGGACGATCAGTTGCCGCGCGTGCTGGGCGAGGCCCTGGCTGGCCTGTACACGGGCGAGCCGCGCCTCCCGGCCCGCGCGGGGGGCCGCACGGCGGGACTGGCGGCCCTGCACGCCTGGACGGGCGAGGGGTACGCGGGCCGGAACTTCCTGGGTGGGAACGTGTCGCGCCTGAGCATGTACCTGCGTCACGGCATGCTGGGTCTGCGCGAGGTGGCCGCGCATGCCCGCGCCGTCATGCGGGGCCGCGGGCGGGACGAGTTCCTGCGGCAGTTGACCTGGGCGGAGTTCTACCGGCTGGTGCTGCGTCAGGAGGGCGCGCGGGTCCTGGGGAACCTGGAGGACCCCAAGTACCCCGCCCGCTGGACAGACACCCTGCCGGACGACGTGCGCGGGGCCCGCACCGGGCTGCCCTGCGCGGACGCCTGGGTCACGCACCTGGTCCGGGACGGGTGGCTGCACAACCACGAGCGGCTGTGGTTTGCGGCGTACCTGGTGCACTGGCGCGGCGTGGACTGGCGGGCCGGGTACGCCCTGTTCCGCGAGCACCTGCTCGACGGGGACATTGCGAACAACGCCCTGTCGTGGCAGTGGGTGGCGAGCACGTTCAGCAACAAGCCGTACTTCATGAATCAGGAGAACATCGACCGGTACAGCGGCGGCCGGTGGTGCCGTACGTGCCGGGCCGCCTGTCCGTTCCGCGCTTCTTACGGGGAACTCGAAACGCAGCTGTTCGGGACGCAGCCGTGACTGCCGCCCAGGCCCGCCGGGTCGTGTGGGTTCACGGGGACAGCCTGTCCGTCACGGACCCGGCCCTGAGCGCCTGCCCGGACGCCCCGGCGCTGTTCGTGTTCGACCGTCCGTTCCTTCAGGTGGTCCCGGTCGCGTTTCCGCGTCTGGCGTTCATGTACCAGGGCGTGCGGGACCTCGCCGCGCACCGCACCGGCCCGACCGAGATCCGCGTGGGGGCCGTGCCGGACGAACTCGCCGCCTTTGCCGGGGCGCACCACGCTGCCGAGCTGCACGTCACGCGGAACTTCACGCCGGACTTTGCGCGCATCGTGGAGGGCCTGCGCGCCGCCCGCCCGGACCTGCGGATCGTCATTCACGAACCGGAACGCCTGACGAGTTTCGACGGCCCGCTGCGGCGCTTCTTCGGGTTCTGGAAGAAGGTGGAACGCGAGGTCCTGCACGGCGAACCCGCCCCGGACTTCCCCCGGCGCGGCCACCGCTAGCGCAGATGGCGGATGCCCTGCAGGCGCGGCCAGCGGCAGACTGCCCGGCGTGAATGTCCTGAACATCCCGGTGTCCCCGGCCCGGCTGGACGCGTGGCGCGGCTGGCTGGCCCCGGCGCGGCAGCCGTTCTACCTGACCGAAGCAGAGGCGCGGCGGCTGGACCTGCCGACCCTGGCGCGTGCGTCCGTGACGCTGACCCCGGAGGAACGCGACACGTTCACGCTGTGGAACGTGGCCCCGGTCGCGGAGCGGCTGGCGTGGCTGACCCCGGCAGACGTGGACGCCCTGACTCCGGCCGCGCGCCAGGAACTGCTGCGGGCGCAGGTGCGGCACGGGCGGGGCAACGTGCCGCTGGGCGCCCGTTTTGCGGACCTGCGGCCGGGCCTGCCCGCCGGGCGGTTCCTGTGGCGGCCCGGGGACCTGACCGGCGCGGTCCTGGCCCGCCTGATCGGGCAGGGCGCGCGGTCCTGTCGGCGGCAGGAGGTGCCGGACCCCGTGTGGAACGCCGCCGCCCACGCCCTCCCGGACGCCCGGACGCTGGCCGGCACCTTCCCGGCAGGCAGCGCCGGCAACTGCTTCGGCACGGTGATGGGCGCGGCGGGCGTTCCGGACGCCGCGCGCACCTGGATGCAGCGCGAGCCGTTCGAGGCGTTCCTGCACGGCCGCACGGCTCTCGGAGGCCAGGACGGTCAGCCGGGCACGCTGCTGCTGTGGCGTTCGGGCAACGGACTGGCGCAGCACGCGGCCGTCACGCTGGGCGGCGGCTGGGCGCTGCACAAACCCGCGCAGACGTGGTGGACGCCCCGCACGGTCCTGAGCGTCACGGAACTGAAAACCGCCACCCGCACGCGGGGGTGGCGGCTGGAACGCCGGACGCTGACCTGAAGAGGCTGGCCCCGAAGAGGCGGGCGTTACTTGCCGTGCCGGGTCAGGCGGTACAGGGTGACGCCGTTGGTGATCAGCAGCAGCAGGCTCAGGCCTGCCATGGGCCACTCCTGCCGGGTGCCGAAGCGGATGGCGAGGATGCCCCAGCCGCACATCAGCGCGACGACCAGCCAGATGCGCCACGCGGGCGCGTTCACTGTTTGAACCTCATACGTTCAGGGTAACGGGTGGGGTGGGGGCCGCACGTCCCGCTGGTCCCGGCGCGCTCATACGGACTCCGATTGAAGGGGCTGCAAAGACCATTCAATCCGAGCGGATGCGAGTGGGAGCCGGGCGGGTTCCGGACGTGGAGTTGGCAACCCGGTGCTGTTCCGGGTTGTTGACGAAACAAACGGAATCCGTATCACTTCCCCAGGCTGCTGGACAGCGCGCTGTTCAGGGCGGCCTCGGCGTTCAGGGTGCCGGTGCCGCAGCTGCGGGCGGGCTGCGGGTCGCAGTGACCTCCGGGAAAGGGCGCGGCGGTGGTGGTCAGGATGCGGCGTAGCGAGGCGGGCGTCAGGTTGGGCCGCACGCCCAGCAGCAGGCTGGCGACACCCGTCACGTGCGGCGCGGCGAGGCTGGTGCCGTTCGGGTCGCGCACGCCGCCCGCGCCGCTGACGCTGCTGACGGTCACGCCGTGCCCGACCTCCCCGCCGGGCGCGGCGAGGGCCACGCTGCGGCCCCAGTTGGCGTACGCGGGCCGCGCGCCCTGCGCGGTGACGCTGGTGACGGTCAGGACGTTGCGGCACCCGGCGGGCGAGTACCCCCCGGCGTCCGCGCCGTCGTTCGCGGCCCCCGCGATCACCAGCGCCCCACGCGCCGTGACGGCATTCACGGCGGCCTGCACGCGCGGGTCGCAGCGGGTCAGGGGAATGAAATCCGCGAACAGGCTGAGGTTCAGCAGCCGCGCCGGGTTCGGGTTGCTGGGCACGCCCGGCACGGGAAGGCCCGCCGCCCACTTCAGGCCGTCCACGAGGTCCGGCACGTCGATCTGCCCGTCCGTGCCTGCCACGCGCACATGCACGACCCGCGCGCGTGGATTCAGGCCCGCCATGCCGCGCCCGTCGTGCGCGGCGGCAATGATGTTCGCCACGACCTCGCCGTGGTACGCGTACGGGCCGACGCCGCTGCTGTCGGCGTCCCGGCCGTCACCGTCGCCGGCGCGGGCGGGGTCGCTCACGAAATCGAAGCCGTTCACGGCGCGGCCCGCGAGTTCCGGACTGGTCACGAATCCCGTGTCCAGCACGGCGACCGTCACGGGCTGCGCCGCCTGCACGGCGGGCAGCGCCCACGCCTGCGGCGCGCGGATGACCGGCAGCGTCCACTGCCGCGTGAACAGTGGGTCGCTGGGCGTGCGGGCGAACGTTCCGGGCGCCGCGCTGGCCGCCGGGGGATTGACCGGCGCGGTCATCAGCGGCGGCGCGGGCCGGGGCGTGGGCGTGCCGATCGGCAGAATTTCCGGCAGGGCGTCCAGCGGCGTGGAGGGTGGCAGCGTGTCTGGTAGCGGCGTGGTGGGCGGCAGCGCCGGAATGGTCAGCGCCGGAATGGTCAGTGCTGAACTGGTCAGGCCCGGGGCGGGCAGGCTGCCCAGCAGCAGCGTGAGACCCAGGCACAGCAGGGCAGAGGGAGTGGCGCGCATCTGCCCAGTGTCGGGCGCGCGCCTGACTCGCAGCTGAGCGGCGCTTGGGGATACCATCACCCTATGTCACACCTCTGCACGTTCCGGGCGGCGTCATGACGGCCCCCACCCCTCCGTGGAACACGGCCCGCCCGGTCGTGGTCCTGACCGGCGCGTCCAGCGGGATCGGGCGGGCCACGGCCACGGAACTCGCCGCGCTGGGGTACGCGCTGGTCCTCGCCGCGCGCCGCGAGGACGAACTGCTTGCCCTGGCCCGCCGCCTCGACCCGTCCGGGCACCGCGTGATCGCCGTGCCGACCGACGTGACCAGCCCCGATTCGCGCCGCGCGCTGATCGCCGCCGCGCACGCGCACTTCGGCCGGATCGACGTGCTGATCAACAATGCGGGCGTCACCGTCGAGCGGGGCTGGTGGTGGGATGACCCGGACCCGCTGCGCGTCCTGCGCGTGAACCTCGACGCGCCCATCGAACTGACCCGGCTGGTTCTGCCCGAGATGCGCGGGCGGCGCAGCGGTCACGTCGTGAACATCGGTTCGGTGGCCGGTCAGGCCGCCACGAACGGCATGTACTCCGCCAGCAAGTACGGCATCCGGGGGTTCAGCCTCGGTCTGCGCCGCGAACTGCTGGGCAGCGGCGTGAACGTCAGTCTCGTCTCGCCGGGCTTCGTGAAGAGCGAGATGACCGCCAGCGCCCGCCTCCCCATGCCCGGCCCCGAGGTCGTGGCCCGCGCCGTGGCGGGCGTGCTGCTGCGCCCCCGTCGCGAGGTGATCGTGCCGCGCGTGTACCACCTGTTCGCGTGGCTCGACCGCCGCTTCCCGGCCCTGGGCGACCGCGTGGTGCGCCGGCTGATCGTGCGCCGCTACGACCACAGCGGGCAGTAGGAAGTGGGTTGTGCGGAGCAGGGTGGACCTGCGGTGCCCAGACACGGCGCAGGTCTGCCTTCCGCCATCGGCCATCTGCCACCGACCCCCGCCATGAAGGCGCCCCTCACGCCGGGTCAAGTGACGTTCACGGGGCGGTCATGCGGGTGACAGGTGGGCGGGGCAGGCTGGGGGCATGAGTGACCAGAACGCCCGTCAGAGCCAGCCGCAGTTCGAGATGCAGGACCCCCGCGCGCAGTACCCGGCGCCGCCGTTCCCGCGTCAGCCGCAGGAGGCGCCGGGGCTGGCGTCGGCCATGCAGCCGCTGCCGGATCACGGTGAGGACAGTTACGTGGGCCTGGGCCGCCTGCGGGGCCGCCGTGCGCTGATTACGGGCGCGGATTCCGGGATCGGGCGGGCCGTGGCAATCGCCTTCGCCCGCGAGGGTGCGGACGTCGCCCTGAACTACCTGCCGGACGAGGAACAGGACGCGCGTGAGGTCGTGGCGCTGATCGAGGCGGAGGGCCGCCGGGCCGTGGCGTTGCCGGGCGACATCACGGACGAGGCGTTCAGCCGCGAGCTGGTCACGCGCGCCGTGAAGGAACTGGGCGGGCTGGACATCCTGGTGAACAACGCCGGGAAGCAGGTGACGCAGCCGGGCATCGCGGACATCACCACCGAGCAGTTCGACCTGACGTTCCGCACGAACGTGTACGCCATGTTCTGGATCACGCAGGAAGCCGTGCGGCACATGGGCGCGGGGGGCAGCATCATCAACACGACCAGCATCCAGGCGTACCGGCCCAGCCCGACCCTGCTGGACTACGCGAGCACCAAGGCGGCGATCGTGGCGTTCACGCAGGCGCTCGCGCAGCAACTGGGCGAGAAGGGCATCCGCGTGAACGCCGTGGCGCCCGGCCCGTTCTGGACGCCCCTGCAACCCAGCGGCGGCCAGACGCAGGAGAAGGTCATGGAGTTCGGGAAGGAAACCCCGTTTGGCCGCCCCGGCCAGCCGGCCGAACTGGCCGCCATGTACGTGTTCCTGGCGTCCCAGGAGAGCAGTTACACGAGCGGCAGCACGCTCGGCGCGACTGGAGGCATGGTCCTGTTCTGATCCCCAGCAGATAGCAGCGGGGCATCACCCCGCGTTTCTTCATGCTCCCGCCCCGTGCTGTCCGGGCGGGAGTGGCCTGTTCTGGCGTGTGGCACGCATTTTCGTGATTCGACAGGCAGACGGGCGGCCTCTCATGACCGGCCGACCCGGCCAGAGCCACTTGTCGCAGGGAACGCGGCGCCCGCTACACTGGGCGGGTGAATCCAGTAACGACTGCGTTCAAGACCGTGCAGCCCATGCTGGAAAGGGCGCTGCTGGCCGCCGATCAGGCGTTCGCCGCGTTCGTGCAGCCCCGGCGCGCCCGCGGCAAACTGCTGCTGCAACCCTACGTCGGGTGGGGCACCCCCGCCCAGGTGGAACTGACCGGCCGGGTGCTGCTGCCCCGCACCATGCAGCCTCCCCGCAAGGGCGACCGCCGCCTGCGCAACGCGCAGAACGTCCTGCGCCGCCTGCTGTCGCGCGAGGTGGGCGGCGTGCGGGTCACGGGCACCCTGGACGGCCAGCAGGTCAGCGCCGTCAGTGACGCCGACGGGTACTTCACGCTGATCTTCACGCCGCAGATGCCGCTGTCCGGCGGCTGGCATCAGGTGACGCTGTGCCTCGACGGGCGCGACGTGACCGCCACCGCCCGCGTGCAGGTCGTCGCGGACGCCCGCTTCGGCATCATCAGCGACCTCGACGACACCGTCATCCAGTCCGACGTGACCAGCCTGCCGCGCATGCTCGCCACCGTCCTGACCGGTAACGCCCGCACCCGCCTGCCGTTTCCCGGCGTGGGCGCCCTGTACCGCGCCCTGACCCGCGACGGCGAGGCCCGCAACCCGATCTTCTACGTCAGCAGCAGCCCCTGGAATTTCTTCGATCTGCTGTGGCAGTTCCTGGATTACCGCCGCATTCCGCTGGGACCGATGTTCCTGCGGAACTGGGGCGTGGACCTGCTCGGCGGGCACGGCGGGTACAAGCACGGCGTGATCGAACGGATCTTCACGCGCTTCCCGGACCTGAAGTTCGTCCTGATCGGCGACAGCGGCGAGAAGGACCCGGAAATCTACGCCGAGGTCGTGCGCCGCCACCCGGGCCGCGTGCTGGCCGTGTACATCCGCGACGTGACCGAAGGTGCCCGTGACAGCGGCGTCCTGAAACTCCGCGAGGAGGTGCGCCGCGCCGGAGCGGACCTCGTGCTGGCCGCCGACAGCCTGAACGCCGCCAGTCACGCCATGGCGATGGGCCTGATCACCGCCGGAGAGTACCGCAGCGTCCTGACCAGCGTGGCCCGCACCTACGAAACCTGACCGGGGAGTGGGCAGTAGGGAGTAGGAACAGAGGAGAGGCGGCCCGCACACTGGGGGCCGCCTCTCCTGCTGTCCTGAATGGGGGTTACTGGCGGGGGCAGCGGTACAGTTTGACGCTGCGGGCCTGAAGCTGTGTTTCCTCTCCGGCGGCCGGGGTTTCGGTCGCGTGGTCGTCACCGGTGTCCAGCAGCAGTTCCCAGTTCTGGCAGCCTGCGAGGTCCGGCAGCGTGAACGGCAGGTCCACGTGCGAGGCGTTCAGCAGCAGCAGCAGGTGGTCGTCCAGCAGGGGCTGGCCCTCGCTGTCCACGTCGTCCAGGCCGTTGCCGTCCAAGAAGATGCCCATGCTCTGCGTCTGCGGGTTGTTCCAGTCCTCGTCGCTCATCTCGGCGCCGTCGAAGCGCAGCCAGACGATGTCGCGCACGTCCTCGCCGCGGATGGTGCGACCGCTGAAGAACTTGCGGCGGTGCAGCGCCGGGTGGTTCTTGCGCAGACGGATGACTTTCTTGGTGAACGCCAGCAGTTCCTCGTCGAGGTTCGCCCAGTCGTACCAGCTGATCTCGTTGTCCTGGCAGTAGGCGTTGTTGTTGCCGCCCTGCGTGCGGCCGATCTCGTCGCCGCCCAGCAGCATCGGGGTGCCCTGCCCCAGCAGCAGGGTCGCCAGGAAGTTGCGTTGCTGGCGGGCGCGCAGCGCGTTGATGTCGGCGTCCTCGGTTTCGCCTTCCACGCCGCAGTTCCAGGTGATGTTGTGGTTGTGGCCGTCGTTGCCGCCTTCCTGGTTGGCGTCGTTGTGCTTCTGCTCGTACGTGACGGTGTCACGCAGCGTGAAGCCGTCGTGGGCGGTCACGAAGTTGATGCTGGCGTAGGGTTTGCGGCCGTCGTTCTGGTACAGGTCGCTGCTGCCGGTCAGGCGGTACCCGATCTCGCTGGCCAGTCCGCCGTCACCTTTCCAGAAGGCGCGCATGTCGTCACGGTAGATGCCGTTCCATTCGGCCCAGTTGACCGGGAAGTTCCCGACCTGGTAGCCGCCCTCGCCCACGTCCCACGGTTCGGCGATCAGTTTCACCTGACTGATGATCGGGTCCTGGTGAATGATCGTGAAGAAGCCCGACAGCTGATCGACCTCGTGCAGGCCGCGCGCCAGGGTGCTGGCCAGGTCGAAGCGGAAGCCGTCGACGTGCATCTCGGTCACCCAGTAACGCAGGCTGTCCATGATCAGTTGCAGCGTCTGCGGGTGGCGGACGTTCAGGCTGTTGCCGGTGCCGGTGTAATCGAAGTAGAAGCGGGGGTCCTCGGCGACCAGCCGGTAGTACGTGGGGTTGTCGATGCCCTTGAAGGACATGGTCGGCCCCATGTGGTTGCCTTCGGCGGTGTGGTTGTACACCACGTCCAGGATGACCTCGATACCGGATTCGTGCAGCGCCTTGACCATGTTCTTGAACTCGTCCACGGCCCCGGCGGGGTTGCCGCGGCGCGCCTCGGCGCTGTAGCGCACGTCGGGCGCGAAGAACGACAGGGTGCTGTAGCCCCAGTAGTTGGTCAGGCCCTTGTCGAGCAGGAAGGGGTCGTCCACGTGCTGGTGCACGGGCATCAGTTCGATGCTGGTGATGCCCAGTTCGCGCAGGTAGAACAGGATGGGTTCGCAGGCGATCCCGGCGTACGTGCCGCGCAGTTCCTCGGGCACGAGGGGGTGCGTCATGGTCAGGCCCTTGACGTGCGCCTCGTAGATGACCGCCTGATGGAACGGGATGTTCGGGCGGTGGTCGCCGCGCCAGTCGAAGTTGGAGTCCGTGACGATGCCCAGCGGCGAGCCGCGCTGATCCTCCTGCTGCATCTGGGTGTCGTCGGTGCCGGGCACGTACCCGAACACGCCCTCGTCGAAGCGTTCCGTGCCGTCGAGCGCCTTGGCGTAGGGGTCGAGCAGGACCACGTTGGGGTTGAAGCGCAGGCCGCGTTCGGGCGCGTACTCGCCGTGCACGCGGTAGCCGTAGCGCTGCCCCGGTTTCACGTCCGGCAGGTAACCGTGCCACACGAAGGCGGTCTGCTCGCGCAGGGCCACGCGGGTCTCGGTGCCGTGCTCGTCGAACAGGCACAGTTCGACGCCTGTGGCGTTCTCGGAGTACAGCGCGAAGTTGGTGCCCTGGCCGTCCCAGCTGGCTCCCAGGGGGTAGGGGCGGCCGGGGTGAAGGCGGGGTGGGGTGGGGTCGGTCATGTGTGTGAGGCTCCTTTGAGGACAGGTCAGTGCGGGGAACAGCCTGGTAAGGGAAGGCAGGTGTAGTGCCTGTGCCGCTGCGGTGTTCGTGCGGCAGGGCAGGGGATGTTCGGGGGGTGGGCTGGTGGCCGGGGGCGGTCACCGCCTGTTTGGAAACGTTACCAGATGCCCCCCCGGTTGCAGTGCCCCGGCGCACACACCCAAGCGAAGCTCAAGGGTACTCACGGGACTCTCATGTTGTGTGAGAGGGACCGGAACGGCATGGAAAGCGACCGCCCCGGCCGGAAAGCCAGAGCGGTCGCCCCGTTCAACGTTCGGTCAGGGATTCATGTCCGGAACCCGCCCTGCTCCCACTCGCTTCGCTCGGACCCGGCGGGCTTTGCCGCCCATTCAATCGGAGTCCGTATCAGAATTCCAGGCGGCCGCGCGGGCCACCCAGGCGGGCTAGTTTCTCCGGCGTCCACAGTTCGTACGTGTACATCGGGTACTGCCGCTTGAAACGCCCCACCCGGTCCCAGACCTCGCGGGACTCGAACGGAATGACCAGGATCAGGCGGATCACGCTGTCCTCGGCGTCGTAGATGTAGAAATCGAAATGGAAGGACTGCTCGCTGCCCCGGTCCGTGAACAGCGGGAACGCGAACGGCCGGTACCGCCACGCCTTCTTCTTCTCGGTCAGGATCTTCGCCGCGACCCGCTTGAGGTTGCTGTCCGGGAAGGTCAGCGTATCGCCGTCCCGGTCCCGGAAGACCGTGTCGGGCGCGGGGGCGTCCAGTTGCACGCGCTTGAGTTCCGGCAGCGCCTTCTTGCCGGGTTTGGGCGGACTGCGCCGCGCCGGGCCGCCCGACGTGAAGCGCCGCTCGACTGCGCCGCGCCCGTCAGCGCGACCCTCGCTGCGGCCTTCCTCGCTGCGGCCGCCGCCCTCGCCGGGCTTGCGGCGGGCGGGATTCTCGCTGCCGCGACCACCGGCCGCGCCGCTCCGGCCGCTGCCCGTGCCCGCACGGGTACTGCCGGGCCGGGCGCCGCCGGGACGCGCGTCACTGCCGCGCCCGGTGCGGGTGTCCTTGCGGGCACCGTCCCGGCGTTCCGCGCCGCCCTCGTCCCGCGTGGCGCGCGCCGGTTTGATGGTGTCGCGCGTGATGCCACCGCGACCCTGAGCTGTATTGCGTTGTGGGGCTCGGCCCCGTGAACCTTTCTTTGGCCCCGTCATCCCTTCAGTCTAGAGCATCCGGCGAAGCCCCCCGCGCCACGCCCGGAATCCGTTCTGCTCCTCCTCGCATCCGCCCGGGTTGAAGGGTTCTTGTCGCCCCTTCAACCCGAGTCCGTCTTACCTGGCGAGGCTGCGGATCAGGTCCAGGTTCACGAAGCGGTTCAGGTCCGGCACGTCCCGCGCGAAGCCCGCCTCGCGGTTCAGTTGGGCGTACTCCGCGAGGGTTTTCAGGTTGATGTCCCAGGTGACCTTCGTGCGGGCCAGCGCCTTGAACAGCTCGGCGGTGTTGGGGCGCTTGCCGGTGAACGCGTAGATCTGCTCGGCGACGGACTTCTGCGCGCCCGCGTTGCTGCCCTTGATGTAGTTGATCGCGGCGAGGTGCCCTTTCAGCAGACCCCTGAGCGTGTCGGGGTTCGCGGCGGCGTACTTGGTGTTCACGGTCAGGACGGTGGTGGTGTAGTTGCCGCCCTCCCAGATGCCCTTCTCGTTCACGATGAGCTTGGCGCCCTGCGTTTCCATGACGGCGCCCCAGGGTTCCTGCACCAGCGCGGCGTCCACCTGTTTGCTGGCGAAGGCGGCGGGCATGTTCGCCGGGTCAATGGGCACGATGCTGACGGTGCCGCCCTCGTCCGTGGCTTTCAGGCCGTTCTCGTGCAGCAGGTGGCGCAGGCTGATGTCCTGCGTGCTGCCGCGCGTGGGCACCGCGACCTTCTTCCCGCTCAGGCCCTTGACGTTCCGCACGCCGCTGTCCCCCCGCGCCACCAGCACCGCCCCGGCGTTCGCGGCCCCGGCGTACACCTGAATGGGCACGCCACGCATGAAGGCGTTCATGGCCGGGCCAGGGCCGACGTACGCGGCGTCGATGGCGCCCGCCGCGAAGGCCTCGTTGATCTGACTGCCGTTCGCGAATTCCTTGACGACCAGTTTCACGCCGCCCGGCAGGTTCTTCTGGATCAGGCCGCGCTGCACGCCGACCAGTCCGGCGGCGTGCGTGACGTTCGGGAACACGCCCAGGCGCAATTCTTTCGCCTGCTGGGCGCTGGCGCTGGCGATCAGGGAGAGAGTCAGGAGGGGGAGGAGGGCGCGCTTCATGCCGCGCAGCATAGCAGACCAGTTGAGTAAACTTGTCAACTAAAGCACGATGCCAGGTCACGACCTGACCCACCGTTACGGGCGGACCAGCAGCACCATCCGCCCCGCCCGCCGGAACCCGAGGTGGCTGTAGAACGCCTCGGCCGGTGACTCCCGCGCGGTCAGGAGCGACACGTTCGTCACCCCACGCGCCGCAGCAGCCGCCAGATGCGCGTCCAGCAGCGCCCGGCCCACCCCGCCGCGCTGCCGTTCGGGCCGCACGAACATCTCCTGCACCTCGTGCGACAGGAACGAATCCCGCACCTGATCGCGTCCCAGCACCGCCCCCGCGCACACGGCCCCGTCCCAGGCGACCAGCGCCGCGCTGCGCGGCATGGCGAGCAGGTCCCCCAGGGCCGCGCGGGCCGATTCGTCCGTCCACGCCTCGTTCCACGGCGCCGCGCCGAACGTCGCACGGAACGCGTCGGTCAGGGCAGGCAGATCAGCCGGGGAGGCGGGACGGAGATCCATGCTCAGTACTGGCGGCCGAAGATCACGCGTTTGCCGTAGGCGCTGGGCCTGGCGCACTTCACGCACTGGCCCTCGCCCGGCTCGTTGAAGAACTCCGCGTCGTCCAGGGGGACGTTGCGGGTGGTGGCCTTGGTGGCCTCCTTGATGCTCTTCTCGCAGTCGGCGTCGCCGCAGTGGTACGCGCGCACCCAGTTGCCTTCCTCGATCTTCGCGGCGAACGTCTCGAAGTCGTCCACGGGAACGGTGTGTTCCAGCATGAAGGTCGTGGCGCGTTCCAGCAGCCAGTCGTGAATGCCGTCCAGGCGGGCGTTCATTCCCGCCACGGCTTCGGCGCGGGGCAGGGTTTCCTTCTCGTCGCCGTTGCGGTTCTTCACGACGACCACGCCGCTCTCCAGGTCGCGGGGGCCGAGTTCGATGCGCACGGGCACGCCCTTGAGTTCCCAGTCGTTGTACTTGAAGCCGTTCGTCACGCCGTCGCGTTTATCGACCTTGACCTTCACACCCTGGGCGCGCAGTTCGGCGGCCAGCTTCTCGCCCTCGGCAACCATCTCGTCGAAGTTGTCCTTGCGGCCCACCGGAATCACGACCACCTGAATGGGCGCGATGCGGGGCGGCATGATCAGCCCGAAGTCGTCACCGTGCGTCATGATGATCGCCCCGATGATGCGGCTCGAAATGGCCCAGGAGGTCGTGTGCGCCAGTTCTTCCTTCTGCTCGCGCGTCTGGAATTTCACGTCGAACGCCCGGCTGAAGTTCTGGCCCAGGTAGTGACTGGTGCCGCTCTGGAGGGCCTTCCCGTCGCGCATCATGCCCTCGATGGAGTACGTCGCGACCGCCCCGGCAAAGCGTTCGCTGGCGGTCTTCTCGCCGCGCACCACGGGCAGGGCCAGCACGTCCCGGCAGAACTCGTGGTAGATGTCCAGCATCTGCCGCACCTCGCCGCGCGCCTCGGTCTCGTCGGCGTGCGCGGTGTGCCCCTCGTGCCAGTAGAACTCTGACGTGCGCAGGAACGCCTTGGTGCGCAGTTCCGCGCGGAACACGCTGCCCCACTGGTAGTGCAGGAACGGTAGGTCACGGTAGGAGTTCAGCCAGCCGCTCCACATGTGCCCGATGATCGTCTCGCTGGTGGGGCGCATCACGTACGGCTCGGCCAGTTCCTCGGTGCCGATCTTGTTCACCGTGAACAGCTCCGGCGCGAAACCCTCCACGTGATCCGCTTCCTTGGTAATGAACCCCATGGGGATCAGCGTGGGGAAGATCAGCGACTCGTGCCCCGTCGCCTTGAACCGGTCGTCCAGCCACCGCTGAATGTTCTCCCACAGCGCACTGCCGTACGGGCGCACGACCATCGCGCCCGCCACGGGGCTGTTGTCGGCCAGATCGGCCTTCTTCACGACCTCGTTGTACCAGTCGTTGAAATCCGTGCTCTGGGGCGTCACGCCGTACTGCTGCGCCTTCTTATCCTGTTTGCCGCCGTCCTTAGTCATCGCCCCGCATGATACCGGGCCGGGGCAGAGGCCCGCGTCAGCCATCCGCACACGCGCCCGCTGCGCCGCTCTGCTTACGCGCGCCTCCCTCATGAGTGTTCGCACCGGGTTGGGCGGCGCGGCACTTCATGACGACCCGCTCAAGTTCCGGTAACGCCCGCCTGAACCTGATGGTCATCTGACGGCCATGTTCGCGGATCAGACTGCGCTCATGACTCAGAACCAGACCGGAGAAATCACCGACCGTATCGCTCAGGATCTCCAGGCTCGCCTGGCGAAGGAAGGCGAGCACATGCAGGTCAAGGACGTGAACGGCGAGCACGTCGGGACCGTCGATCACCTGCAGGACGGCAAGCTGAAGCTCACGAAGACCGATTCCACGGACGGCAAGCATCACTTCATCGAGCTGTCGCAGGTCGAGAGCATGGACGAGGTCGCCGTTTACCTGAACGTGCCCCACAGCGCCATCGCCTGAACCTGACCGGCGGGAAACGTGCCTGTGCCCTGTGTGGGCGCGGCGTTTCCCGTTTCGCGTGTCTGCTCGCCGGGCGCTGCATGGAGGCCCGCTCTGGGTTCTGTGAATGCTGCTGAACGTGCCTCTCAGAGTGCGGCTGAAGGCCTCACCTACTCTTCTTCAGACGCTTCAGATCAGACCTTTCAACGTGATGACGTCCCAGCGCCGACGTGTACCGGACTGTCACTGCGTTCCGTTTCTCTCTCCTCAGGAGGTTCCATCATGCCGACCATTCAGACCAAGCACACCCTGGCCCCGCAGACCGAGCTGTACTACGAAACGTACGGTGAGGGCCGCCCCGTCGCTCTGATTCACGGGTGGCCGCTGTCGGGCCGCATGTGGGAGGGGCAGATCGACGCGCTGCGTCACGCCGGGTATCAGGTGATCTCGTATGACCGCCGCGGCTTCGGCCAGAGCGGCAAGACGGCCACCGGGTACACGTACGACGTGTTCGCCAGCGACCTGAAAGACCTGATCGAGGCGCTGAACCTGAACGACGTGACGGTCGTGGGCTTCAGCATGGGCGGCGGCGAGGTCAGCCGGTACGCCGGGCTGTTCGGCACGCAGTACCTGCGTAGCGCCGCGCTGATCTCCTCGGTCGCGCCGTACCTGCTGAAAACCACCGACAACCCGGACGGCGGCATGGCGGAAGCCGACGTGGAAGGCATGGTGCAGCAGGTGGCCGCCAACCGCCCGCAGTTCCTGGCGGGATTCACGAAGAAGTTCCTGAACTGGGACGAGAACGGGAGCAAGCTGGGCGACGAGTTCCTGGACTTCACGGCCAGCCTGTACTTCCAAGCGTCCCCCGTGGCCACCCAGGAGTGCGTGCGCGCGTTCGCCATGACGGACTTCCGCGCAGACCTCGCGAAGCTGACGGTGCCGCTGCTGGTCGTGCACGGTGACGCCGATCAGATCGTGCCGCTGGAGGCGAGCGGTCAGCGCGTGCCGCAGTACCAGCCGAACGCAGAGCTGCACGTGATGAAGGGCGCGCCGCACGGCCTGAACGCCACGCACGCCGAGGAGTTCAACCGGGTGCTGCTGGACTTCGTGGCCCGCTGAGGCCAGTTGTGGGAAGGGCCGGTCGGGCGCGTTGCCTGGGCGGCCCTTTCTGCTGCCCACGGTGGGGGAGAGGCGCGGCTGGGACTGCCGGTATGGAAACAGTTCCAAAAAATGTTTATGCTGTCGGGGTATGCCGCAATCAGACTCATTCCGGACGCTGCTGGCCGGTCAACTTCGTCAGGCCTTCGACGATGACCGCGACGCGGACACCTTCCTGCTGCGCCTCGACCGCTACGGCCCGGAACTGACGGCCAGCCTCCAGGCCGTGTACGGCGAGGCCGCGCCCGCACTGATGGACCGCCTGCTGGAACTCATGCTGCACGCCTACCACGCCCGCCCCGCCGACCTGAAACGGCTCGATGAGGCCCGGCTCCTGCACCCCGACTGGCTTCAGGAACCCGGCATGCTCGGATACGTGGCGTACACCGACCGCTTCGCCAGAACCCTCAGGGGCGTGCGCGAACGCCTGGATTACCTTCAGGACCTGGGCGTCACGTACCTGCACCTGATGCCGCTGCTGCAACCCCGCCCCGGCGAGAACGACGGCGGGTACGCCGTGGCCGACTACCGCGCCGTGCGCAGCGACCTGGGCAGCATGGACGACCTGTCCGCCCTGGCCGCCGACCTCAGGGCGCGCGGCGTGAGCCTCGTGCTGGACCTCGTGCTGAACCACGTGGCGCAGGAACACGAGTGGGCCCGCAAGGCCCGCGCCGGGGACGCCACGTACCGCGAGTACTTCCATGTCTACCCGGACCGCACCGTTCCCGACGCGTACGAACGCACCCTGCCCGAGGTCTTCCCGGACTTCGCGCCCGGCAACTTCACCTGGAACGAGGAGGCCGGCGGGTGGGTCTGGACGACCTTCAACACCTACCAGTGGGACCTGAACTGGAGTAACCCCAGCGTGCTGGCCGAGTTCGTGGACATCATCCTGCACCTCGCCAACCGGGGCGTGGAAGTCTTCCGCCTGGACGCCATCGCGTTCATGTGGAAACGCCTGGGCACCGACTGCCAGAACCAGCCGGAAGTGCATCACATCACCCAGGCCCTGCGCGCCTGCGCCCGCATCGTCGCGCCCGCCGTGGCCTTCAAGGCCGAGGCCATCGTCGCGCCCGCCGACCTGATCCACTACCTGGGCACCGGAGAGCACCACGGGCGGGTCAGTGACATGGCGTACCACAACTCGCTGATGGTGCAACTCTGGAGCAGCCTCGCCAGCCGCGACACCCGCCTGTTCGCCGGGGCGCTCCGGGCCTTCCCGCCCAAACCCACCAGCACCACCTGGGGCATGTACGTCCGCTGCCACGACGACATCGGCTGGGCCATCAGCGACGCCGACGCCAGCCGCGCCGGACTGGACGGCGCCGCCCACCGGCACTTCCTGAGCGACTTCTACAGCGGCGAGCACCCCGGCACCTTCGCGCGCGGCATGGTCTTCCAGTTCAACCCGCAGACCGGCGACCGCCGCATCAGCGGCACGGCCGCCAGCCTCGCCGGCCTGGAAGCCGCGCTGGACGCCACCGACCCCCACCGCACCGACGACGCCGTCCGCCGCCTGCTGCTGCTGCACGCCGTCACCCTGGGCTTCGGCGGCGTGCCGCTGCTGTACATGGGCGACGAACTGGCCCTCCTGAACGACTACTCGTTCGCGGCCGTGCCCGAACACGCCGCCGACAACCGCTGGGTCCACCGGCCCCGCATGGACTGGGCGCGCGCCGCCGACGCGCAGGCCAGCCCCGGCACCCCGCACGGCCGCGTGAACGCCGGACTGCGCCACCTGATCCGCGTCCGCCAGGGCCTGGTGCACCTGCACGCCAGCGTCGAGAGCCGCCCCGTGCCCAGCCCGGACCCCTGCGTGCTGCTGCTGCGCCGCGACCACCCGCAGGGCGTCATGCTGGCCGCGTACAACTTCAGCGAGCACACCATCAACTTCCCCGCGCAGGCCCTGCGTGACCACCTGGGCGACCACGCCCGCGACCACATTGCCGCGACTGCCTTCAACCTGGGCGGCGGCACGGTCACGCTCGAACCGTACCGGGCGCTGTGGCTCACGCAGAGCTGAACTGACAGAGCTGCACTGACGGTGTGAAATCCGGTGCGCGGCCCCTGGTGTTTCCGGAGGCCGCGCACCGCGCTTTGCCTTCACTTTCAGACCGGCCCGGCAGGGGAGAAGACCACCGGTCGTGCCGGAGTTGCGGCTTACCCCCGCACCCGCCTGCGCTACGCTGCGCGGCATCCCACTGCTGTACCGGAGGTTCCCATGACGCGACTTCAGACCGCTGCCCGTTCCGTGCCCGCCGTTCCTGCCGGGGTCATGGCCGCCTGATCCGGACTCTGCCCAGAGTCGCAGTCCGGCGTCCCGGCGCGCCCCACTGACCCGGCCCCTGCCCCGAGGTCAATTCATGTCCACTGCTTTTACCCTTCAGGCGGCCACGCCCGACACGCTGGCCGACATTCACGCCCTGCACTCCGATCCGGCCGAGGCGGCCCGCCGGTTGACCGTCACGCAGGAGCGCGTGCGGGCCGGGCAACTCGACCCGGCGTGGTTCCTGCTGCTGCGCACTGACGGCGCCGTGCAGGGCGTGTGCTTCGTCGGGCCGAACGCCCGCGTGCCCCTGTTCCCCACCTACCGCGCGGACACGCCCGCCGACGCCCTGACCGCGTTCCTGCGTGAGTTGCGCCGCCGCGTCTCGGACACCCCCGACCGGCAACTGCTGCTGGACGACACGCTGGTCACGCCGCGCCCGGAGGAGGCGGTCCAGGCCGGCTGGGTGCCCGACTCGCAGCATGTGATCTACCGCACGGACCTGCGTGACCGGCCCCACGCGCCCGACCCGGACGTGACGGCCGTCAGTCCGGACGATCCTGGCGTTCCGGAAGCCCTGCGGGAGCTGGGTCACCCGGACTGGGAGGCCGCCGAGGGATGGACCCTGCATGCCCTGCGCCGGGAGGGTCAGGTGCTGGCCCTCGGCGCGACCGGCCCCGGCGGCCGCCCCGGCGAGGCGGGTCTCGACCTGATCGGCGTGCGGCCCGCGCAGCGTGGGCGCGGGTACGGCGCGCGGCTGCACGCGCACCTGCTGGGCGTGGCCGCGCAGACCTTCGCCTCGCACACGGGCGGCACCGACGCCGGGAACCACGCCATGCGCCGCACCTTCGAACGCAACGGCAGCGTGCTGCTCAGCACCCAGCAGTACTACCGGCAGCACTGAGCCGTCCGTCCTTCCCCTTGACCCGCCTGCGCCCGCTCGCGTATAGTTCTCTCTTGGTCAAGTGGGGCAGGGCGACCAACGGCTTCCAGCGAGAAGCGGCCCGAACCCCAGACAGAAGCGCCCGGCAGCGGGACTGCGACTGGACTACGTAAGGAGGGCACCATGCCCAAGATGAAGACCCTGAAAAGCGCCTCGCGCCGGATCAAGATCACCGGCACGGGCAAGGTGATGGCGTTCAAGAGCGGTAAGCGCCACCAGAACACCAAGAAGAGCGGCAACACCATCCGCGGCAAGGGCAAGGGCTTCGTGCTCGCCCAGAGCGAATGGGCACGCATGAAGAAGATGCTGCCCTACGGAGGTAAATAATGCCTCGCGTCAAGACCGGCATCGTCCGCCGTCGCCGTCACAAGAAGGTCCTGAAGCGCGCCAAGGGCTTCTGGGGTAGCCGCAGCAAGCAGTACCGCAACGCGTTCCAGACCCTGCTGAACGCCGCGACCTACGAGTACCGCGATCGCCGCAACAAGAAGCGTGACTTCCGTCGCCTGTGGATCCAGCGTATCAACGCCGGCGCCCGCCTGCACGGCATGAACTACAGCACCTTCATCGGTGGCCTGAAGAAGGCGAACATCGACCTGAACCGCAAGGTCCTGGCCGACATCGCCGCCCGCGAGCCCGAGGCCTTCAAGGCCCTGGTCGAAGCGGCCAAGAACAGCAAGTAAAACGGCTGACACGAACGCCGCCGCCCTTCCGGAAACGGGGGGCGGCGGTTTTCGTATCGGCTGGGGACCGCGCAAAGTGGCCGGGGAGTGACTGCCCCGGCCGTGTGTGCCTGTGTACCGCTGCCCGGCCTTACGGTTCGAAGGTGTCCTGGAAGGCGTAGCGGTCGCCGCGAACCCAGTAGTTGACGTAACTGGCGCGTTTCTGGCCGCTGTACGTGGTGCGGCGCAGCAGGAACGCGGCGGTGCCGAGCGGGACGCGCAGCAGTTCGGCTTCTTCCTGGCGGAGGTTGACGGCCTCGAGGTTCTGCTCGACGCGTTGCAGGGGCACGCCCATGGTGATCATGGTTTCGTGGATGCTTTCCACGGCGAGGTTGTGGTCGAGCAGGCCGGGGACCAGCGAGGCGTTGATGTAGCGTTTCTCGATGACCAGGGCCTCGTCGCCGGCGTTGCGCAGGCGGTGGATGAAGATGACGGGGTCGCCGGGCTGGATCTGCAGCACGATGGCGATCTCGGGGGTGGCCTCGATCTGCATGGCGCGCAGGACGGTGGTGCGGTGGTCGGGGTGGCGGGCCCATTCCTTGAAGGGGCGCACGCGGAACATGCCCTGGCGGAAGCGTTTGCCGGTGGGGAAGGTGCCGGCGCCCTGGACGCGGTAGACGTAACCTTCGCGTTCCAGTTCGTCGATGGCGCGGCGGGCGGTCATGCGGGAGACTTCGAATTCGCGGGCAAGTTGCGGTTCGCTGGGCAGGGGGAGCCCCTCGGCGTAGTGACCGCCGAGCAGGCGGTCTTTCAGGGTGGTCTTGATAAGCGGGTACTTCGCCATGCATCCCTCCGGGTGTCCGCTGGCGGGCGGAGCCAGTCTCATCTTAAGGTTAGTGTCACAGGTACACAAGCTTGTCTAGCTGTCACGCGGTCCGGTACAACGAGCGTTAGGGAGCTGATCGTTTGAAAAGTTGAACGCACCAAAGAGATAAAAATGAATACCCGGTTGCTGGTATCAGGCGCAGATCACGCTCTTTTACAGCCCGAAAAGGCCCACCCAGCAGACCAATCCTCCGTTGACCGACTGCCTCCCCGCACGCCACGGTACTGTCAACGTGATCCCCGGCGCACCTGATCCTACCCGCCGATGTGGGACATCTCGACCTTCCCGGCACGCGCCTCGCGGCTGGCCGCCGTGAGTTCCCCGCGCTCCTCACTGTACCGGTCGCGGCGCTCCCGCCACACCCCGGCAATCAGTGCCTCCAGCCCCGCGTCATCCAGGGCCGCCTGCCCCGGCGTGCCCCGCATCGGGCCGCGCAGGTCCGTCCCGCCCGACGCGAACAGGCACGAGTACAGCGTGCCCACCGCCGAGATCCGCGCCCGCGAGCAGTCCCCGCAGAACGGCGCGGTCACGGAACTGATCAGACCCACCTCGTGCCCCTGCCCGTCCGTGTGGCGCGCGGCCACCTCGCCCCGGTACTCCGGATTCACCGGCGCAAAGTGCGTGTCGTCGCCCGCCAGTCGCGCCAGCACCTCGCGGCTGGGCACCACGCTGTCCATGTTCCAGCCGTTGTGGTTCCCCACATCCATGAACTCGATAAAGCGCACCGGAGCGAGGTCCCGCAGCGCCAGCCACAGCTCACGCAGGCCCCCGTCGTTCACGCCGCGCTGCACGACCGTGTTGATCTTCACGCCCAGGCCCGCCGTCAGGGCCGCCTCGATGCCGTCCAGCACCCGCTGCGGGTGCGTGCCCAGCCCGTTCATGCGCCCGAACACCTCGGGGTCCAGGCTGTCGATGCTGACCGTCACGCGGTCCAGGCCCGCCGCCTTCAGGTCGGCCGCCATGCGCGGCAGCAGCAGCCCGTTGGTGGTCATGGCGATGTCCTGCACGCCCCCGATACCGGAGAGCCGCCCGATCAGGTCCGGCAGGTCGCGCCGCAGGGTCGGTTCGCCGCCCGTGACGCGCAGCTTGCGCACCCCCAGGTTCACGAAGGCCCGCGCCAGCCGCTCGATCTCCTCGAAACTCAGCAGTTCGGCGCGCGGCAGGAACGCGTAATCCGGGCCGAACACGTCGGCCGGCATGCAGTACGTGCAGCGCAGGTTGCAGCGGTCAGTCACACTGATCCGCAGGTCACGGAGGGGACGCCCCAACTGGTCGACGAGCATTATCCCGCAGCATACCCGCCCGGGGGCCACCAATTGGCGGGAACGCCGCCATTCGCGGCGGCCGCCCCTCCAGTGGAAGCTGCCCCTTCAGGGTGTGATACGGACTCTGATCGAATGGTTTGCAAAACCGTTCAATCCAAGCGGACTCGTAGAGCTGCGCCGCAGAGCGAGTGGGAGACAGGCGGACTGAAGGGCGTGGAGTTGGCAACCCGGTGTCATTCCGGGTTGTTAACGAAACAGACGGAATCCGCCGGACGGTCTGCGGTAAGCAGGTTTGCGGGGGGCAGGTCAGCCGCGCGCTGCCAGGAATGCTGGCATTCGGTGCGGATCACCGGGAAATTCTTTTGAAAGGAAACTCCTGTGGGGCTGTTGTTCATGCATGCGGATGGTCGGGTGCGGCTGGCTGTTCCGTGCGGAGGGACGGAGATATTGAACCCGGTTCATTGCATTTGGTGGGGTGGACTCCTAGGCTGAACTCCAGCCCATACAGTTCTTCTCACGCTCAAACGGCCGTTCGTTTGAGCACGGTTCCACCCGGCGCACCCCTTCTTCAGGAGGTTCACATGACCGTATCCAGCGTTCAGCCCGGCCAGACCACCGCCCCGAGAAACGCCGCGTACCAGCAACTGGTCGCGCAGCGGAACTCCTTCACCATCATCATGACCGTCACGTTCCTGGTGCTGTACTTCCTGCTGCCCGTCCTGGCCGGATACAACAAACCCCTGATGGCCACCAAGGTCTTCGGGAACGTCACCTTCGGCTACGTGCTCGCGTTCGCCGAGTTCGCCATGGGCTGGATCATGGCGTACGTGTACATCGTCAAGGCCCGCACCTTCGACCGCCTGGCCGAAGAGGCCAAACGATGACCTTCCTGCTCGCCGCGATCATCGTCGCCATCACGCTGGGCGTCACCTTCTGGGCCAGCGGGCGCAACACCAGCGCCGGGGACTTCTACGTGGCCGGGGGCCGCATCAGCGCCACGCAGAACGGCATCGCCATCGCCGGGGATTACATGAGCGCCGCCAGCTTCCTGGGCATCACCGGCCTGATCGCCCTGAACGGCTACGACGGCTTCATGTACTCGGTCGGGTGGTTCATCGCGTACCTGACCGTGCTGTTCATCGTGGCCGAACCGCTGCGCAACCTCGGCAAGTACACCCTGGCCGACATGCTGGTGTACCGCCTGAAAGACCCGCGCGTGCGCACCTACGCGGCCGTCAGCACCATCGTGATCAGCACCTTCTACATGATCGCGCAGGTCGTCGGGGCCGGCTCACTCATCAGCCTGCTCTCCAAGGGCGCCATCAGCGCCGACGTCGCCATTCCCCTCGTGGGCGTGCTGATGATCATCTACGTCGTCGTGGGCGGCATGCTGGCCACCACCTGGGTGCAGATCATCAAGGCCATGCTGCTGATGTTCGCCACCATCGTCATGACGGTGCTGATCCTCAACCGCTTCGGCTGGAGCTTCTCCAATCTGCTCGGGCAGGTCGAGGCGAAGAACGGCGCGGAATTCCTCGGCGCCGGCGTGAAGTACAAGAACCCCATCGACCTGATCAGCCTGTGCCTCGCGCTGGTGCTCGGCACCGCCGGCCTCCCGCACATCCTGGTGCGCTTCTTCACGGTGCCCACCGCGCAGGACGCCCGCAAGAGCGTCGTGTGGGCCATGGTCCTGATCGGCGCGTTCTACGTCATGACTGCCTTCATGGGCAACGCCGCGAACGTCCTGCTCGGCAAGGACGCCATCGAGGCCGCCAACAAGGCTGGCAACATGGCTGCGCCCCTGCTGGCACAGGCGCTGTTCGGCGGAGCCGGCACCGTCGGCGGCGAGTTCGGACTGGCCTTCGTGACCGCCGTGGCCTTCGCCACCATCCTCGCGGTCGTCGCGGGCCTCACCATCAGCGCCAGCACCAGCTTCACGCACGACATCTACAACGGCGTCCTGAAAGGCGGACAGGCCAGCGAGAAGGATCAGTTCCGCGTGGCACGTCTGGCCACCGTCGGCGTCGGCATCGCCGCCATCATCCTGGGCCTGCTCGCCAAGACGCAGAACGTCGCGTTCCTGGTTGCCCTGGCCTTCGCGCTGGCCGCCAGCGCCAACCTCCCGGTCATCCTGTTCACGCTGTTCTGGCGCAAGTTCAACGCCACCGGCGCCATGTGGGGCATCGTGGGCGGCATCCTGTTCACGGTACTGCTGATCGCCATCAGCCCGAACATCATGAAGATCGACCCGGACACCCTGACGACCGGCCGCCACCTGATCCAGGCCAACGCCATCTTCCCGCTGGAGAACCCCGGCCTGATCAGCATCCCCATGGGCTTCCTGTTCGCGTACATCGGCACCATGATCGGCGCGGGCCGCCGCAACGCAGCGCAGGATGAACGCGACTTCGAGGACATGCAGTTCCGCGCCTACACCGGCGCCGGCACCGACGGCACCGTCGCCGCGCACGACTGATACGGCCTCCGATTGAATGGGCTTTGCAGCCCATTCAATCCGAGCGAAGCGAGTGGGAGTGGGGCGGGTTCCGGACGTGGAGCCGGCAATCCGGTGAAGTTCCGGATTGCTGGCGAAACAAACGGAATCCGTATGACCCGCACAGAGGAGGGGGCCCGGACGCCACGCGGCAGCCGGGCCCCCTTCTGCCGAGTTGCGGATGCCCCCGCCTGCAACGTGCCCTAGCATGACGCGCGTGACTGCCCTGACCCGCGCCGCCTCCACCTACCCGACCGGGTTCTGGGTGCTGTGGTGGGGCACGCTGCTCAACCGCCTGGGCGAGTTCGTGGTGCCGCTGCTGGGCTTCTACCTGACCGCGCAGGCGCACCTGAGCGTCACGCAGGTCAGCGTGATCCTGGCCATGCTGGGCCTGGGCCGTTTCGTCTCTGAGGGCCTGAGTGGGCCGCTGACCGACCGGCGCGGCCCGGCCTTCACCATGATCCTCGCTCTGAGCGGCGGGGCCGTCATGATCCTGGCGCTGTCCGTGGCGCAGGGCTTCTGGTGGACGGCGGCGGGCGTGCTGGGCTTCTCGCTGCTGTCGGCGCTGTACAAACCCGCCGCGAGCACCGCGGTCGCGGAACTCACGCAGGGCGCGCAGCGGACCCGCGCGTACAACCTGCTGTACTGGGCGATCAACGTCGGGGCCGCCACCGCGCCCGTGCTGGGCGGCTGGCTGGCCGGGCGGTCCATGCGGCTGCTGTTGGCTGGACGCCGCCACCATGGCCGCCTACGCGCTGCTGCTGGCGCTGCTGTATCCCCGCACTGCCCGGCCCGCCCGGAACGCGGCGGCACACGCCCGCCCGTTGCTGCCACGCGACCTGCTGCTGTGGCAGTTCTGCCTCGCCTCGCTGCTGTTCGGCCTGACGTACCAGAGTTACAAGGTGCTGGCCGTGGTGTTCGCGCAGCAGGGCTTCAGCGCCGTGCAGTACGGACAGGTTCTCGCCGTGAACGGCGCCCTGGTCGTCCTGCTGGGCCTGCCACTGGGGCACCTGATCGCCCGCAGCGGGCACCCGCGCTGGCAGGCGCTGGGCGCCGCGCTGCTGGGCGCAGGTTTCCTGGGGCACGCCGTGGCGCACACCCTGTGGGCGCACATGCTGGCCGTCGTGGTCTGGACTGCCGGGGAGATCATCGCGTACGGCATCAGCAAGACGATCATCAGCGAACTGGGCCCGCCCGCTCAGCGCGGCACGTACATCGGACTGGTGGGCAGCATGGCGGGCCTGGCGACCCTGCTGGCCCCATTGCTGGGCGGCGCGCTTCTCCAGGCACTGGGCGCGGGCGGCATGTGGGTCGTGATCGCCGGACTGGCGTTCATGGCCGCGCTGCTGCTGCTCGCCCTGGAAGGCCGCGTGCAGGGCCGCCTGCTTCAGAGGGGCCAGGAAGCCCTGACCTGAACCGGGTGAACCGGAACCCCAGGAACTTGAACCGGGTGCAGTACCGGCGCGGTACCCGTGCAGGGTTCCCATCCGGAATCCCACCTCTGGGCGAGTACAGTGAATTCCACACACAACCAGCCCGACCCAGCGTCCGGGGCCACACCGACGGCCCCATCCCCCGGAGGTTCCCCCGCATGACCCAGTCCCCCATGCCCGCCAGCGACCACCCCGCCAGCGACCACATCGACGCCGTGCTGCACGAAACGCGCGTCATCGCGCCCAGTGACGCCTTCCGCGAGCGCGCCCGCTACTCCGCTGAGGACTACGAGCGTCTGTACCGCCAGAGCCTCGACGATCCCGACACCTTCTGGAGTGGCGTGGCCGGAGAGCTGCACTGGTTCAAACCCTGGACGCAGGTCCTCGACTGGCATCCGCCGCACGCGCAGTGGTTCGTGGGCGGGCAGACGAACATCGCCTTCAACGCCCTTGACCGAAACGTGGCGCGCGGCCTGGGCGACAAACGCGCCATCGTCTGGGAAGGCGAGGACGGCGAGGTCCGCACCTACACGTACGCCGAGCTGCTGCGCGAGGTCAGACGGGCCGCGAACGCCCTGCTGGACCTGGGCGTGCAGCCCGGCGACCGCGTGACCCTGTACCTGCCCCTGGTGCCGGAGGCGGCCATCGCCATGCTCGCCTGCGCCCGCATCGGCGCGGTGCATTCCGTGGTGTTCGGCGGCTTCTCGGTCAGCGCCCTGGCCGACCGCCTGAACGACGCGCAGAGCCGCGTGCTGATCACCGCCGACGCCGGGCAGCGACGCGGCGCGCTGGTGAACCTGAAAGCGAACGCCGACGCCGCCGCCGCACTCGCGCCGGGCCTGGAGAAGATGCTGGTCGTGTGCCGCGCCGACTGCGACGCCCCCATGCAGGAGGGCCGCGACGTGTTCTGGCACGACGCCCTGAACGCCGCCAGCGACGACCACGAGGCCGCCCCCCTGGACAGCGAGCACCCGCTGTTCATCCTGTACACGTCCGGCAGCACCGGCAAACCCAAGGGCGTGCAGCACACCACCGGCGGCTACATGGTCGGCACGTACCTGACCACTCAGGCCGTGTTCGACCTGCGTGACGACGACGTGTACTGGTGCACCGCCGACGTCGGCTGGATCACCGGCCACAGTTACAGCGTGTACGGCCCCCTCCTGAACGGCGCGACCGTCGTCATGTACGAGGGCGCGCCCAACCACCCCGACTGGGGCCGTTTCTGGGACATCGTGCAGAAACACCGCGTGACCATCCTGTACACCGCGCCCACCGCCATCCGCGCCATCATGCGCCAGGGCGACGAACTGCCCGCCGCGCGTGACCTGAGCAGCCTGCGCCTGCTCGGCTCGGTCGGGGAACCCATCAACCCCGAAGCGTGGATGTGGTACTGGCGCACCATCGGCGGCGGGCGCTGCCCGGTCGTGGACACTTGGTGGCAGACCGAGACCGGCTCCATCATGCTGACCACCCTGCCCGGCGCGCACCCCAGCAAACCCGGCAGCGCGGGCCTCCCCATGTTCGGCATCGAACCCGCCATCATGACCCACACCGGCGAGGAACTCGGCCCCGACGACGGCGGCCTGCTCGTCATCAAACGCCCCTGGCCCAGCATGCTCCGCACCGTGTACGGCGACGACGACCGCTACCGCAAAAGCTACTGGGGTGAAATCGAGGGCGTGTACTTCGCCGGGGACGGCGCCCGCCGCGACGCGGACGGGTACATCACGGTCACGGGCCGCGTGGACGACGTCCTGAACGTCAGCGGCCACCGCCTCGGCACCATGGAGATCGAATCCGCCCTCGTCGCCCACCCCAGCGTCTCCGAGGCCGCCGTCGTCGGCCGCCCCGACGACGTGAAAGGCGAATGCGTCGTCGCGTTCGTCCTCCCGCAGGGCGACCGCACCATCGACCCCGCCGAACTCCGCGCCCACGTCAGCCGCGAGATCGGCGCACTCGCCCGCCCCGACGCCATCTACGTCGCCGACGCCCTGCCCAAGACCCGCAGCGGCAAGATCATGCGCCGCTTCCTGCGCCAGATCGCCGCCGGAAAAGAAATCCAGGGCGACACGAGTACCCTCGAAGACCCCGGCGTGCTCGACCGCATCGCCGCCACGCAACCCGTGTAATCAATGGTGCGGACACTTTTCGAGCGCCAGAGGGGACAAGCATGGAAAACGTCTTCTGTAACGCCATTCTTGCTCACCCCCTCCCAGCCTCCCCCCTCAAGGGGAGGGGTAAACACTGCGTGTTCATCGCTGGTCTGCAATGAAGTTATGAACCTGTCCGCACCATTGGTAGTACGGACTCCGATTGAATGGGCTGCAAAGCCCGCTGGGTCCGAGCGGATGCGAGTAGGAGCAGGGCGGGTTCCGGACGTGGAGCTGGCAATCTGGTGAAGTTCCGGATTGTCAGCGAAACAAACGGAATCCGTATCACTTGTTCCCCTGCGTGCTACAAGATCAGATAGATCGGTCTGTTGGAAAAATTTTAATGCGCATCAACCCTGTATTCCCAGTTCAAGTACAGAGCGATTGCGTCCTCCTGACTTCGTTACGGCCATCAGGCTCCGCAGGCGTGCCAGCAGAATGTCGGGTTCGTCTGAAGAGAGTGCCTGTGCTGTGACCACAGTCATGGTGATGCCTGGGCCAACCGATTCAATAGCCGTGCGGATAGCTTCTGCTCGATGCCGGACATCAGCCACCGGCAGAGGAGGCCATACAATGACGATCTCATCGCCTCCCACGCGATAGATCTGCGAATAGGGTCCGAGCATGCAGGCGTGAAGTGAAGCAATGGAAGCGACGAGTCGGACTGCCTGATCCCCCATGGGCAACCCATAGACGTCATCAAACCTCTTCAAGTGATCAATGTTCATGAGCGAGATCAGCTGAGTCTCGTTGCCATCGTGTTGAATGCCGAACTGTCGTGCCCAGCTGCGTCGGTTGAGGAGTCCAGTGGATATGTCATGCGTTTCCTCGAATCTACTCGCTGGCGTGCGTGGCTTGAACGGGTATCTCGATATGCGAAAGCGGCGCATCACGTTCCAGTGTATGCGCCGCTTTTGATGATCAGTGGAGGGGTTTACATCTCCATCCGGGTTTTCAGGAAGTTGGTCATGACAGCCCCGCGTTTGTAGAACGGGTTGTCCATGATTTTCACGTACAGCGGAATGGTGGTTTTGGGTCCCTGGATGACGGTTTCTTCTAGGGCGCGTTTCATGCGGGCAATGGCCTGCTCGCGGGTGTCGTGGTGGACGATCAGTTTGCCGATCAGGCTGTCGTAGTGGGGGGGGATCACGTAGCCGGTGTAGCAGTGGCTGTCCACGCGCACGCCGGGGCCGCCGGCGAAGTGCACGTCGTCGATCTTCCCGGCGGCCGGGCGGAAGTCCTTGTCGGGGTCTTCGGCGTTCAGGCGGCACTCGATGGCGTGTCCGCGCAGCACCACGTCGTCCTGCTGGATGTTCAGGCCGTGGCCGGACGCGATTTCCAGTTGCAGTTTCACGAAGTCCAGGCCCGAGATTTCCTCGGAGACGCAGTGTTCCACCTGGATGCGGGTGTTCATCTCCATGAAGTAGTAGTTCCCGTCGCGGTCCACGATGAATTCCAGCGTGCCGGCCCCGGCGTAGTTGACGTGCTTGGCGAGGCGCACGCCCGCCGCGAGGATTTCCTGGCGCAGTGTGTCCGGGAGGGTGCTGGGCGCCTCCTCGATGAGTTTCTGGTTGCGCCGCTGGATGGAGCAGTCGCGTTCGCCGATGTGGATCACGTGGCCGTTGCCGTCGCCCATGACCTGCACCTCGACGTGCCGGAATTCCTCCAGGAATTTTTCCATGATGATCGCCGGATCACCGAAGTACAGCCGCGCTTCTTCCTGCGCCTGCGCGAAGCCCTTGGCGAGTTCGTCCTGCGTGCGGATGACCTTCTGGCCGCGTCCGCCGCCGCCCGCGCTGGCTTTCAGCAGCACCGGGTACCCGATCTGTTTGGCGGCCAGTAGCGCGTCGTCCACGGTGTCCAGCACGCCGGTGCCCGGCACGACCGGGACGTTGCTCATGGCGGCGATCTCGCGCCCACCGGCTTTACTGCCCAGGGCGCGCATGCTTTCGGGCGTCGGCCCGATGAACACGATGCCGTGCTCGCGGCACATCTCGGCGAAGTCCGGGTTCTCGGCCATGAAGCCGTAGCCGGGGTGAATGCCTTCCGCGCCGGTCATCAGGGCGGCCGACAGGATGTTCTGGATGTTCAGGTACGACTGGTTGCTGGCGGGCGGGCCGACGCACACGCTCTCGTCGGCCAGCAGGACCGGCAGGCTCTTCTCGTCGGCGGTGGAGTACACCACGACGGTTTTCACGCCCAGTTCTCGCGCGGTGCGGATCACGCGCAGGGCAATCTCGCCGCGGTTGGCGATCAGGATTTTCTTGAACATGAACTTCGCTCCTTGCCGATGGCAGAAGGCTCAGGGCCGGATGGCGAGAGCGCAGGCGGGGAGTGGCCTTCTGCCTTCTTCTATCGGCCTTCTGCCTCTTATTCGATGATGAACAGCGTCTGGCCGTACTCGACGGGTTCGGCGTTCTTCACGAGGATCTCGCGGATGGTGCCGCCCTGCTCGGCTTCGATCTCGTTCATGAGTTTCATCGCCTCGATGATGCACAGCACCTGCCCGGCCGCGACGGTGTCGCCGACCTTCACATAGGGGGCGGCGTCGGGGCTGCTGGACGCGTAGAAGGTCCCGACGATGGGTGCCTTGACGGGCGTGCCCTTGCTGGCGGGTTTCTCGGCGGGCACCTCGGCGGGCGCGGGGGCCGGGGTGGGCGCGGCCTGTGCGGGCGCGGGAGCGCTGTCCTGCGGCTGGGGCGCGGGCGCGGCGGGTGCGGGCATGGGTGCGAATGCGGGTGCGTTCGCAGGCATGGGCGCCGCGAGCGGTGCGGGGGTGGGCTGCTGCGCGGGCGCGGCGAAGGCCTGCGGGCCGCGTTTGAGGCTCAGGTCGAAGCTGCCGGTGCGCAGGCTGAATTCGCGCACGTCGGCGTACGTGAGGGCATCGAGAATCTGTTTCAGGTCGTTCGGGTTCATGGCCCCTCCTTGAAGGTCTGTGTGGTGCAGGTTGGTGCTGCCCCCAATCATGCCCCGTGCGGGGGGGGGAGGGGGTGTCACCCGCTGCCTAACGCTCGTTTGACTGGACTGAGTCTAAAGCAAAGTGAAGTGCCGCCCACCGGATCACCGGAGTGGGCGGCACTTCAGGCACGAACGTTCAGGCGCGGCTGAGGTAAGCGCCGGTGCGGGTATCGACCTTCACCAGGGTGTCCTGCTCCACGAACAGCGGCACCTGCACGGTCGCGCCGGTCTCCAGCTTGGCGGGCTTCGTGCCGCCCGAGGCGGTGTCGCCGCGCAGGCCGGGGTCGGTCTCCACGATCTTCAGGATCACCTGGTTGGGCAGCGTGATGCTCAGGGCCTTCTCGCCGTACATGGCGACCTCGACCTCGGTGTTCTCCTTCATGAACTTCGCGGCGTCACCGACCAGCGTGGGCGACAGCGGCACCTGCTCGAAGGTGTCCATGTCCATGAACATGAAGTCGTCGCCGTCCTTGTACAGGTACTGCATGGTCTTGCCTTCCACGTAGATGTCCTGCAGTTTCTCGCCGCTGTTGAAGGTGCGGTCCACGATCGCGCCGGACTCCATGTTGCGGAACTTCGTGACGACCTTCGCGCCGCCGCGGCCCATCTTCAGGTGCGAGTAGTCCAGGCACTCCCAGAGGCCGCCGTCCATTTCCACTTTGGTGCCGTTGCGCAGTTCAGTAACGCTGATCATGTCATTCTCCTTTTTTTCCCGCCGGGGCCGCCTCCGCACCCCCCTGCCGGGCAGGGGAACGCGGGGCGCCGCGCGGCAACGCATAGGAGTCTAGCAGACCCCCCCGCAGCCCTTCCACCGGAGCGGGCGCGTTTGCTATGCTGTCACGGTTGCACGTCCGCCCCCGCCCCCGGACCCCCGGCGCGCGGCGAGAGCGAGGCGGCGAAGAACGCCAAGGAGAGAGCACATGGAACTGAACGCCAAACCCCGCAAGAGCCAGGAAAAACTGGCCGAAGGCATGATCCCCGCCGTCGCCTACAACAAGGAGAACAACGTCTCCTTCGCCATCGACAAGAAGGCCTTCGACCGCGCCTTCCGCACCCAGAGCACCACCGGCCTGTTCGACATCACCGTCGAGGGCGGCCAGACCTTCCCCGCGCTGGTCAAGGCCGTGCAGATGGACAAGCGCAAGCGCGCCCCCATCCACGTGGACTTCTACATGGTCACCTACGGTGAGCCTGTCGAGGTCAGCGTGCCCGTGCACACCACCGGCAAGAGCCAGGGCGTCGTCATGGGCGGCCTGCTCGACATCGTCGTGCACAACCTGGCCATCGTGGCCCCCGGCCCCCGCCGCATCCCCCAGGAACTGGTCGTCGACGTGACCAAACTCGTCATCGGCGATCACGTCACCGCCGGTCAGATCAAACTGCCCGAAGGCTGCAAACTGGCCGGTGACGCCGAGCAGGTCGTCATCAGCGTGCTGCCCCCCCGTCTCAGCGACGGCGAAGCGGCCGCCGAGCAGGAAGCCGCCCAGGTGGCCGGTCTGGTCGCCGCTGGCGAGATCACCGAGAGCGAAGCCGCCGCCGTCCTCGACGGCGAGGTCAGCCTCGACGACGTCAAGCCCAGCACCGAAGAGTAATCCCGCACCGGGGTGCGGTCCCCGTGACCGCTCCCTCCGTGACCCCCATCCCAGCGTGGACGGGGGTCACGTTCCGTTTACCGGGATGCGGTGACCGGGCTGCGGTGACCGGCACGCGCTGCTACTGGGCCGCGCTGCTACCGGTGTGCGGGGCGGCGTGTCCTGCGCGCCTTGCGGGCCTGACCGTATACTTGCGCTTATGTCTGAAGGTTCTGCCCCCACCAACCGCCCCGAGGGTCTGCACGAGCAGACCGTCAGCCGCCTGAACAACCTGGACGCCCAGGTCGCGGCTGGTTTCGAGGCGCACCCCTACACGTACCCGCGCACCCACCACGCCCGCGACGTGCTGGCCGCGCACCCGGCCGACACGCACGGCGAGGACGGCGCGCCGAAGTGGGAGGCCGGGCAGGAGTGGCCTGAAACGCAGTACGCGCTGGCCGGGCGCGTGACCCTGATGCGCCACATGGGCAAGGCGGCCTTCGCGGACCTCAGCGACGAGCACGGCAAGATCCAGCTGCACTTCTCCAAGCAGGACACCGAGAACTTCGACCCGACGAAGAAGATCGACCTGGGCGACATCATCGGCGTGCGCGGCTTCCCGTTCGTCACGAAGACCGGTCAGCTGACGCTGCGCGTGACGTCCTGGCAACCGCTGGTCAAGAGCCTGCATCCGCTGCCCAGCAAGTTCCACGGCCTGCAGGACGAGGAACTGCGTGCCCGGCGCCGCTACGTGGACCTGATGATCAACCCGGAGAGCCGCGAGGTGTACCGCACGCGCTCGCGGATGCTGCGCTTCATCCGCACCTTCCTCGACAGCCGCGACTTCATGGAGGTCGAGGGCCCCACGTTGCAGGTCGTTCCCGGTGGGACCGAGGCCAAGCCGTTCAAGACCTTCCACAACGCGCTGGGTCACGAGTTCAGCATGCGCATCAGCCTGGAGCTGTACCTCAAGCGGCTGCTGGTGGGCGGTTTCGAGCGGGTGTACGAGATCGGCCGCAACTACCGCAACGAGGGCATCGACCGCACGCACAACCCGGAATTCACCATGCTCGAAGCGTACTTCGCGTACGGCGACTACAACGACATGATGGTGCTGGTGGAGACGCTGCTGCACGACCTGGTCGTGGAACTCAAGGGCGAGCCGAAACTGACGTACCAGGGCCGCGAACTGGACTTCTCGCTGCCTTTCGCGCGCCTGGACTTCGTGACGGCCCTGAAAGAGCAGGCGGGGCTGGACTTCGACCCGCTGGACCTCGTGAAGCTGCGCGAGTGGAGCGACGTGCACCACCCCGAGCACCGCAAGACCCCGGACTACAAGCTGCTGGACAAGCTGGGCGGCGAGTACGTCGAGCCGCTGCTGCAGAACCCGACCTTCCTGACGGACATGCCGCTGGCGATCAGTCCGCTGGTGAAGGTGCACCGTGACCGCGAGGGTCTGGCCGAACGTGCCGACCTGTACGTGGCGGGCTTCGAACTGGCGCCCATCTACTCCGAGCTGAACGACGCGCTGGACCAGCGGGCACGCTTTGAGGCGCAGACGGCCCGCCGGGACGCCGGGGACGACGAGGCGCACGAGCAGGACGAGGACTTCCTGCTGGCGCTGGAGTACGGCATGCCGCCCACCGCCGGGATGGGGATGGGCATGGACCGACTGGCGATGCTGATGACCGACCGGGATTCCATCCGGGACGTACTGCTGTTCCCGCTGCTGCGCCCCGAGGGCACGGGCGAGGCGGAAGGCGGGGCCGCGGAAGGCTGATACGGACTCGGATTGAATGGGCGGCACAGACCATTCGATCCGAGCGGATGCGAGTAGGAGCCGGGCGGGTTCCGATCTGTTAAGTACGTTGAAGCTAACATTGTGAGATTCCGGGAAAGCGCCGGAATCTCTCCATTCCCGCTTCAACGTACTTCTTCTGCTACGCGCTCCGCGCGGTTTATCTAAAAGATAAACGCAGTGTACTTAACGAGACAAACGGCAGTCCGTATGAGCCTGGCGGCGCTGTCCATCATGTCGGCGTAGGTGACCCGCCGGGTCAGGAGGGCCGTTCCCCGAATGGAGGTGTCAGGAGTTCCTGATGTCGCTGTTCGGGGAACGGCCCTGACGCGATGGGAGTGGTATGCCTGACCGGTCAGCGTGGGCTTCTGCCTGCTGGGGGCGCGTGCATGAACTGTGGGTGTGTGCAGCGGGGGAGAGGAGTCATACAGCCGCTTCTGTCTAGGCAGGTGGAATTGCTTCCATTAATTTGTTCGTTTGACAAACAAAATATTGAACGCGCAAGATGACTCCACACAAGTTCCCTTCTCAACCCGGCCCGGCCACTCCGTAACAGACGGAACGCCGCCGCCGAACCGGCCCCGGTCACCGACCGGACCAGGCTCCCCCCTGCCCAGGCGACCCCCACGCCCCGAGGTTCCCCGCATGCTCCGCACCGAACACCACACACCAGACACCCTGGACCTCGCGGCCATCCGCGCGCGGCACACGCTGCTGCTGCTGGAACTGCTGTGGGACGGGGACCTGGCACGCGTGGACATCTCGCGCGAACTGGGTCTGTCGCGCAGCGCCATCAGCTCCATCGTCACGGAACTGATCAGCGTCGGACTGGTGCAGGAAGTCGGCACGCGCGGCAGCGGCGGCGTCGGACGGCGCGCCACGCTGCTGAACCTCAACACCCGCGCCGCCGCGCTGCTCGCCATCGACCTGGGCGCCAGTCACGCCCGCGTGGACGTCCTGGACCTGCACTGCCAGTCGCTGGCCAGCCTGACCGTCCCGCACGACATCGTCAGCGGCCCCCAGGCCACCTACGACCTGCTGACCGACCTGAGCATCCAGGCCATGCGCGCCGCCGACATCAGCGCCGCGCAGATCGCGCTCGCCGGGATCGGCGTGCCCGGCCCGGTCGACCACGACACCGGGCACGTCGTCCTGCCCCCCAACATGCCCGGCTGGGACGGCGAGAACATCCGCGAGGCCCTCCAGGCCCGCCTGAACCTCGACGTGCTCGTCGACAACGACGCCAACCTGGGCGCCCTCGCCGAGGCCCGCTTCGGCGCGCACCGCGGCACCCAGGACCTGATCTACGTGAAGGCCGCCACCGGCATCGGCGCCGGCGTACTGCTCGGCGGCCGCCTGCACCGCGGCATGCGCGGCGGCGCCGGCGAGATCGGGCACATCAGCATCAACGAGCAGGGCCCTGTCGGCCGCAGCGGCAACCCCGGCAGCCTCGAAAGTTACGCCGCCGCGCAGGTGCTCGTCACGCTGGCCCGCAGCCTGCGCGCCACCGGCGCCCCCACCACGCTGCCCAATCCCATCAGCATGAACGACCTGCTCAGCCACGCGAACACCGACCCGCTGGCCCGCGCCGTGTGGGAAGAGGCCGGGCATCACCTGGGCGTGGCGATCAGCACCACCATGAACCTGTTCAACCCGGAAGCCGTGATCATCGGCGGCCGCCTCGCCCAGGCCGGAGACGTGCTGCTGGCCGCCATCCGCGCCAGTGCCCAGGGCCGCACCATGCGCATCAACGTGGACCGCACCCGCATCGAACTCGGCACGCTCGGCGTGGACGCCGGGGTGCTGGGCGCCGGGGCCATGATGCTCGACTCGCTGTTCACCCCGCGCGGCCTGCCGCACCTGTACGCCATCTCACGCCTGGCCCAGAGTGCCCGCACCGCAGGCCGCGACCCGGCCAGCCGCGCACCCCCGGCCGGACCGTCACCACCCCGCCCGGTCGACGCCCACCCGGCGCCGCTCCCGGCCACGCAGAGCTCACCCAACCACACGACCCGCACCGTTTCGCACGGAGGAACACCATGAAAAAAGCACTCCTGATCGCCGCCGCCCTCGCCGTCACCACCAGCGCCTCCGCCGCTGGCAAACTCGAAATCTTCTCCTGGTGGTCCGGCGATGAAGGCCCCGCCCTCGAAGCCCTGGTCAAGCTGTACAAGCAGAAGTACCCCTCGGTCGCCGTGGACAACGCCACCGTCTCCGGCGGCGCCGGCACGAACGCCAAGGCCGTCCTGAAGACCCGCATGCTGGGCGGCACGCCCCCCGACTCCTTCCAGGCGCACGCCGGTCAGGAACTCATCGGCACCTGGGTCGTCGCCGGGCGCATGGAAGACCTGAGCAGCCTGTTCAAGAGCGAAGGCTTCGACAAGGCCTTCCCCAAGGACCTGATCAAGCTGATCAGCACGAACGGCAAGATCTGGAGCGTGCCCGTGAACGTGCACCGCAGCAACGTCATGTGGTACAACCCCGCCAAACTGAAGGCCTGGGGCGTCACCGTGCCCAAGACCTGGCCCGAATTCCTGAAGACCTGCTCCACCCTGAAAGCCAAGGGCGTGGCCGCGCCGCTGGTCGTCGGTGAGAACTGGACCCAGCAACACCTCTGGGAGAGCGTCATGATCGGCACCCTGGGCGCGCAGGGCTGGGAGAACCTCTGGTCCGGCAAGATGAAGTTCACGGACCCCAAGGTCGTCGCGGGCTTCACCACCTTCGGCAAGGTCATGGACTGCGCCAACAAGGACGCTTCGGGCCTCAGCTGGCAGCAGGCCAGTGACCGCATCATCGACGGCACCAGCGCCTTCAACATCATGGGCGACTGGGCGGCCGGGTACTTCACGACCACCAAGAAACTCGCCCCGAACACCGGCTTCGGCTGGGCGCCCGCCCCCGGCACCACCAAGACCTTCGTGATGCTGGCCGACTCCTTCGGTCTGCCCAAGGGCGCCAAGAACCGCGCCGAGGCCATGAACTGGCTGAAAGTCCTGGGCAGCAAGGCCGGACAGGACGCCTTCAACCCCCTGAAAGGCTCGATCGCCGCGCGCACCGACAGCGACCTGAGCAAGTACAACACCTACAGCAAGAGCGCCGCCGCCGACTGGAAGAGCAACAAGATCGTCGGCAGCCTCGTGCACGGCGCCGTCGCGCCCGAAAGCTTCACCAGCGCCTTCGGGGCCGTGATCGACCAGTTCGTCGCCAGCAAGAACAGCGCCGGGGCCGCCGCCGCCGCGCAGCAGCTGGCCGTCCGCGCCGGCATCGGCAAGTAACCCGCCCGCCTGGGCCCCCACCGTGGGGTCCGGGCCGGATGCGGATCACACTTCCCCAGCTGTCCGGTTGTGGGTTGTGGGTTTCAGGTCACGCGGGCACACGCCCGCCGCCTGAGCCCGCAGCCCACACCCCTTGATACGTGCCGTGCCCGTGGACCAGCCCCCGAAACGGAAGCGCTTCAACGCAGCCGCCACACGGCCACCTGACCACGCAGACACCTGACCACACGGCCACCGCCCGCATGTCACGATCAGCCTGTCGCCCGCACCCCCGCACCACCGAGTTCACGGGCCGGTACGCCCAGACGCCGTTCCGGCCAGAAAGGAGGCCCGATTTTGAAAGGCCTGAGTAAAGATCGCCTGTGGTCCATTGCCGTCCTGGCCCCCAGCATCATATTGATCGCCGTGTTCGTGTACGGCTTCATTGCCCGCAGCGTGTACGTCAGCATGACCGACTGGGGCAACGACCCCGCGCAGGCACTGGCCCTGGACCCCATCATCCGCTGGGTGGGCCTCGCCAACTACCAGGAACTGTTCAGCGGGTTCCTGCAGGGCCGTTTCCGGCAGGAGATGATCAGCACCATCTTCTTCACGATCTTCTTCATCCTGGGCTGCCTGGGCCTGGGCCTGGGTCTGGCGCTGATCCTGGACCGCAACCCGAAAGGCGAGGGGCTGTGGCGCACCATCTTCCTGTTCCCCATGAGCCTGTCGTTCATCGTGACCGGCACCATCTGGCGCTGGATGCTGCAACCCCAGGGCGGCCTGAACCAGGCCCCCACGCTGTTCGGCGCTCAGCCGGGCACCTTCGGCTGGCTGAGCAGCAGTGACGCCATCCTGAAATTCGACTGGAACAAACTGCCGCTCCTGACCGCCAGCGTGGTCGGCATCGTCCTGATCGTCATGGCCGTGCGCGCTGCCCGCAGCGGCGACCGCACCCGCACGGTGGTCGCGGCCGTCTGCGCCGCCATCCTGATCGTCTGGGCGCTGCTGATCGGCCCGAACGTGAAGATGCTGCCCGCCCCGGAACTGCACGGCTTCAACCTCGCATTGATCGGCATCATCATCGCCGCCGTGTGGCAGATGAGCGGCTACACCATGGCCCTGTACCTCGCGGGCCTGCGCGGTATTCCGGAAGAACTCCGCGAGGCCGCGAAGGTAGACGGTGCCAACGACCTGGGCCTGTACCGGCACGTGATCTTCCCGCTGCTGGCACCCATCAGCCTGTCGGCGATGATCGTGCTGGGCCACATCAGCCTCAAGATCTTCGACCTGGTGTACGCCATGGCCGGCCCCGACAACGTCGCGACCAGCGTTCCGGCACTGAACATGTACCTCACCAGTTTCCGGCAGAACCAGTTCTCGCTGGGCGCCGCGATCGGCACCATCCTGCTGATCCTGGTGGCGTTCGTGATCGTTCCCTACCTCGCTTCCCAGTTCAAACAGGAGGATGGTCACGCATGACCAGCGCCCCCGCCAAGGCCGCCCCGGCCCCCACCACCCCCCGCAAACCCATCCAGCCCGGCCGGATTCTCATGTACGCCCTGCTGGTCGTGGCGGCACTGTTCTTCCTGATCCCGGTGTACCTGCTGTTCGCCACCGCCCTGAAAAGCCCGGACGCCATCAACCTCGCCACCACCTGGCACTGGCCGGCCGCGCTGAACTGGGCCAGTTTCAGTGAGGCGTGGGGCAAGATCGGCGGGAACATGCTCAACAGCCTGTTCCTGGCCGTGGTCGCCACGCTGCTGAGCGCCATGCTGGGCAGCCTGAACGGCTACGCCCTGAGCAAGTGGAAGTTCCGTGGGGCGAACACCCTGTTCGCGCTGATGCTGTTCGGGATGTTCATTCCGTACCAGGCAGTGCTGATCCCGCTGTTCCAGTTCATCAAGTCCATCGGCCTGTACGGCAGCATCTGGGGTCTGATCCTGGCGCACGTGGTGTACGGCATTCCGATCACCACGCTGATCTTCCGGAACTTCTACGCCGACGTGCCCGACGCGCTCGTCGAGGCCGCCACCATCGACGGCGCGGGCTTCTGGAGCATCTACCGCCTCGTGATCTTCCCGATCAGCATCCCCGGTTTCGTGGTCGTGATCATCTGGCAGTTCACGCAGGTCTGGAACGAGTTCCTGTTCGCCGCCACCCTGACCAACACGACCAGCCAGCCCGTCACGTACGCCCTGTCGCAACTGGCGGGCGGTCAGGCAGTCAGCTGGAACCTGCCGATGGCCGGCGCGATCCTGGCGGCGCTGCCCACCCTGCTGGTGTACATCCTGCTGGGCCGGTACTTCGTGCGCGGCCTGCTGGCCGGGTCCGTCAAGGGCTGAACCCCACTCCTCCCGTGTTCCCGCCGCGCCCCGGACCTTCACCGTCCGGGGCGCGGTCCTCATGGCCCCTCCGGCGGGGGGAAGGGTCCGTGTGAAGGTCTTCCCGACATGCCCGGCAGCGGCGGGGTACACTGCAAGGCACTTCATGACGACTCCCGAGACTCTCCATGTGTTTGTCGTCGCTGCTGATCCGGGCCGCGCGCTGCAACTGACGCCGCTGCTGCCCCGCGCGGTCGTCAAGCACATCCCGGACGCGGAAAGCCTGCTGCGCGAATCGCACGTCATCATTCCCGACGTGGCGCTGCTGTACACCAGCACGCCCGGCGTGCCCCTGCATCAGGTGCTGCCCATGCTGCGCCAGCGCGCCGAACTGAGCGGCACGCAGTGGCTGGGCGTGGGCACCCAGGGCCTGGGCGAACTGCTGGCCGCCGGAGCGGACGCCCTGATCAGCGACGCCACCCCGCCCGAGGCGATGGCCCTGCAGGTACGGACCATGCTGGCCCGCGCGCAGCAGCACCGCGAGGCCCTGACGCGCGTGGCGAGCCTGCAACGCCGCATGGACACCTGGGAGCACGAGGAACGCGTGCGCGACCAGCTGGTGCACATGCTGGTCCACGACCTGAAAAACCCCATCGCGGCCGTGATGGGCCTGATCGAGATTGTGCAGGACGACCCGCGCGTCCCCGAGGACAACCGCGAACTGCTGAAAGTCGCGCACGACGAGACGCAGCACCTGCTGCACCTCGCGGCGAACATGCTGGACGTCCGCAAGATCCAGGCCGGGAAGATGAACCTGAAACGCGAACTGATGTTCACGCCCATGTTCCGCGAGGTGATCGAACAGGCGCGCGGCGACGTGGGCAGCGGCCTGCGCGACCGGCACGTGCGCGTGGACATCGAGGCCGACATGAGCCCCGCCAGCGCCGACCCGGAAATCCTGCGCCGCGTCCTGGCGAACCTGATCAGCAACGCCCTGAAGCACACCACCACGGGCGGCGTGATCACCATCATGGCCAAAAGCATCCCGGAGGGCGTGCAGGTCATGGTCCGCGACGACGGCGAGGGCATCCCGGCCGACGACATCCCCAACCTGTTCGCGGCGTTCGAGCAGTCCCGCCTGACCCTGCACGGCCGCTTCGATACCGGCATGGGACTGGCGTTCTGCAAACTGGCGGTCGAGGAGCACGGCGGCACCATCCGCGTGGAATCCGAACGCGGCAAGGGCGCGTCGTTCATCTTCACGGTGCCGTCCGCGCAGGATAACGACGACGACGACTTTGTGGAACTGGTGTAGTACGGACTCCGACTGAATGGCTTATAAAGCCGCTGGGTCCGGGCGAAGTGAGTAGGAAAGAAAGGCCCCTCCGGACGTGAAGTTGTCAACCCGGCGCCCTTCCGGGTGGAGGGCGTCCGGGTCAGCCGATCGGCCAGATGGTGATGACGCTCTTGAACGAGCCGTCCTGCGGAATCAGGCTGCACCCGACGGCCCACTGGTCCACCAGGGTCAGGAAGCCGCCCTGATCGTCCTGCCGCGCTTCGTTCAGGCAGGTGTTCAACTGCGCCCGGCTGAAGGTGACGTCCAGCAGGTCGCGGGTCAGCAGGGAGAACGCGCGGGCCTGCACGTCGGTCAGGGGGTACGCGGCGGCCGTGAGGTGCATGTCGTACACGTACCCGTCCTGCATGCGGCGGATGGTCAGTTGCCCGAAGATCTTCTGGATCTCGTAGCGGTACGTGGTGAGCGTCACGGAGCGGTAGGTGGCGTCCGGACCGACCGTGACGGGCTGGGCGTGGCAGCCGAAGGTCTGGCAGAAGGGCCGGGTGGTGATGCGGTCCACGCGGTTCAGGAAGTCCGGAACGCGGACGGCGTGCGCGGTGCCCAGGGTCAGGGCGGCGAGGGTCAGCAGGAGGGTGGGTCTGGGCATGTCGTCACTGTGCCACTGTCTGTCGCGTCGGCGGGGCGCACATGCCGCCGGTGGTGCGGGTGTGGGTGCAGACGTGGGCCTGACAGGGGCGGGGTTGGCTGTTTGTGCCTGCGTGTCGTGTGAACCGTGATAAAACAGGGTGTACCAACAGTTCAGAAGTGCAGTTCGTTTCAGGATTTCTCTTTTTTTCCAGATCCTAGTGCCGTTTTTCACGAGCAGGTGGTGTGGAGGGCGGCGCAGACCCAGAAAGGAGACCGACCATCGAATACGCCAACTTCGTCATCATGCTGCTCGTCGCGCTCGGCATCGGCATCGTCGCCGTCCTCGCCAGCGCCCTCCTCGGCCCCAAGAAGGCCAGCCGCACCAAACTCATGGCCTACGAAAGCGGCAACGACCCCGAACGCGGCGGCGTCGGCACCGGCCAGCGCTTCCCCGTCCACTTCTACCTCGTGGCCATGCTGTTCATCATCTTCGACATCGAAACCGCCTTCTTCTACCCCCTGGCCGTCGCCTACCAGAAACTCATCCCCTTCGCCTTCTTCGAAGCCATCACCTTCGTCCTGCTGCTGCTCGTCGGGTACGTGTACGTGCTGAAAAAGAAGGTGCTGGAATGGGCCTGACACACGCGGAAAGCAGAAAGCAGATGGCTGATGGCCTGAAGACTGCGGGCTATCTGCCATCAGCCATCTGCCATTGGCCCCAACCGGAGGTCGTCCCATGCCACTGAAGGAACTGTTCGAGAAGGACTGGCAGGAGCTGGAGTCCGAGGGGATTCTGTTTTCCAGCCTGGAGAAGCTGGTCGCGTGGGGGCGCAGTAACAGTCTGTGGCCCGCGACGTTCGGGCTGGCGTGCTGCGCGATCGAGATGATGAGCAGCACCGACGGCCGCAACGACCTGGCGCGTTTCGGCAGCGAGGTATTCCGCGCCTCGCCCCGGCAGGCGGACGTGATGATCGTCGCCGGGCGCCTGAGCAAGAAGATGGCGCCGGTCATGCGCCGCGTGTACGACCAGATGCCCGACCCGAAATGGGTGATCAGCATGGGCGCCTGCGCCAGCAGCGGGGGCATGTTCAACAACTACGCGATCGTGCAGAACGTGGACAGCGTGGTCCCGGTGGACATCTTCGTGCCCGGCTGCCCCCCGCGCCCGGAGGCGCTGATCTACGCCGTGATGCAGTTGCAGAAGAAGGTGCGCGGCGAGGCCTTCGACCAGTTGGGCCATCAGCTGCCCATGGTGGACGCATGGACCCGCTGAAACCCGCAGACGCCAGACCGATGGGCCGCGAGGGCGTCGCGCAGTCCAGCACCAGCGCCGCGCCGGCCGTCACGCCCGCAGCCGCACCTGCACCCGCTCCGGCCGCGCCCAGCCGCAACGTGACGAGCCGCGACGTGACGGGCCTGATCGCCGAGCTGGGCCTGACCGAGGACCACGCCGCCGAACCCACTGCCCTGGTCACGCCCGGCGACCTGCTGCGCGCCGCGCAGGCCCTCAAGGACCACGGGTTCATGCTGATGGACACCGTCGGCATCGACTACAGCACGTACACCGAAGCCCGACCGAAACGCTTCGCGGTGCTGCACAACATCTACCACCCGCGCGACCACCGCAGGGTGTTCCTGCGCGTCTGGCTCGACGACGGCGAGGCGCTGCCCAGCCTGTACCCCATCTGGCGCGCCGCGAACTACCTGGAACGCGAGGTGTACGACCTGATGGGCGTGTCCTTCACCGGGCACCCCGACCTGCGCAAGGTCCTCACGCCCGACGACCTGGAGGGCCACCCGCTGCGCAAGGACTTCCCGCTGGGCGAGACACCCACCCTGTTCCGCGACGGCCGGTTCCTGGACCCCGCCGCCTTCCGCGCCGGACTGACCGGACAGAGCAGCGGCCTCACCGGGTACCGCGGCGAACTGCGCCGGGGCCGCGGCGAGGACCGCACCCCGCCCGTCATGCCGGAAGGAGGGCCGAAGTGATGTCGATGGTGGATAGACACCAGTTGATGGAACAGGCCCGCGAGGTCCTGGCGGTCTCCATCAACCGTCACCCTTCAACGATCACCCCCATCGGAGGTGCGCCGTGACCACCGCGCCCGAACGTCCCGGCACGCTGCCCGAGGGGCAGATGCACACGCAGATCATGAGCCTGAACGTCGGGCCGCAGCACCCCAGTACGCACGGCGTGCTGCGGCTGGTCGTGGACATGGACGGCGAGTACGTCGTGAAGGTCACCCCGCACATGGGGTACCTGCACACCGGCTTCGAGAAGACCTTCGAGAACCGCACGTACCAGCAGGGCGTCACGTATGCGCCCCGCACCGACTACCTGCACTCCTTCGGCCACGAACTCGCGTACGTCCTGAGCGTCGAGAAACTCCTCGGGGCGGACGTGCCCGAACGGGCCACCACCGTGCGCGTCATCCTGCACGAACTCGGGCGCATCCACAGCCACCTCGTGTTCGTCGGCACCGGCCTGCTCGACCTGGGCGCCCTGACGCCGTTCTTCTACGCCTTCCGCGAGAAGGAAGCCCTGCAGGACCTGTTCGAGGCCGTGTGCGGCTACCGCATGAACCAGGGGTACTTCCGCGTGGGCGGCCTCAGCCGCGACATTCCCGACGACTGGGCACCCCGCGTCGAGAAATTCCTGGATCAGATGGAACGCGGCGTCACCGAGTACACCACCCTGTTCGCGCAGAACCCCATCTTCCTCGACCGCGCCAGGGGGGTTGGCGTCATCCCGCCCGAGGTCGCCCTCGACCTGGGCCTCACCGGACCCAACCTGCGCGCCAGCGGCGTACCCCTCGACCACCGCAAGGACAACCCCTACTGCGGCTACGAAACCTACGACTTCAACGTCATCACCAGCCCCGACGGCGACAGTCTGGCGCGCTTCAACATGCGCCTCCTCGAATTCGGCGAGAGCATCAAGATCGTCCGCCAGGGCCTCAGGCGCCTCAAACCCGGCCCGGTCAAGGACCCCAACCGCAAGATCAGCCTCCCCCCCCGCCACGAACTCGAAACGAGCATGGAAGCGGTCATCCACCACTTCAAACTCGTCACGGAAGGCTTCCACCCACCGCTGGGCGAAGTGTACGTGCCCGTCGAGAGTGCGCGCGGCGAGGTCGGGTACTACATCGTCAGCGATGGCGGCAGCATGCCCTACCGCGTGAAGATCCGCGCCCCCAGCTTCGTGAACCTCCAGGCGCTGGAGTACGCCTGCGTCGGCGCGCAGTTCGCTGACCTCATCACGATCCTCGCCACCATTGACCCCGTGCTGGGCGACGTGGACCGGTGAGCGTGATCGCGATGAGTCCGGTGAATCCGTCGCACTGGAGCCGTGCGGTGGACGTGACCTTCGTGTTCGTTCCAGCCCTCGTCCTGCTGCCCTTCACGCTCCTGGGATCGCTGCTCGGCGGGGCGATCCTTACGCACCTGCCCATGCTGTCTGAGCGGAGTTCGGGCTGGCTGATGCTGCTGGCACCGTTGTACGTCCTGCTGGGCGTGGGCGGCTGGGTGGCACTGATCACGGCGGTGACCCGCCGCTGGCAGGGAACGCTCCGGGGGAATCTGTGGCTGCGTCTGGGTCTACTGGGTGGAGTCCTGGGTTCCCTGGTCATGATCGGAACGTTCGTGGAAGAGCTGGGTCGCGGCGCGCCCACGCTGCTGGAGCTTGCCTGGGGCACGGTGGTGACCGCGCCGGCGGTCATGTGTCTGGTGTATCTGTACCGAATTTCAGGAGGACGGTCTTGAGTTACTTCGCTGAGAAACAACCACTGGTGGCGGATATTTTCAGCCGTTACCCGGATTCGCCGCAGGGGCGGCGCAGCGCGCTGATGCCGCTGCTGCGCGAGGTGCAGGACGCCGAGGGGTTCGTGTCCGAAGCTCGCATGGCCGAGATCGCCGCGCTGTGCGGCACGACGGCGACCGAGGTGCGTTCGGTCATGAGCTTCTACTCGACGTACCACACGCTTCCCACGGGCAAATACCACCTGCAGGTGTGCAGCACGCTGATGTGCGCGCTGGCCGGGTCGGACGAGTTGTGGGATCACCTCGTGGAGACGCTGGACGTGCAGCCGGGCGAGGTCAGCGCGGACGGGCGCTTCAGCGTGCAGAAGGTCGAGTGCCTGGGCTCGTGCGGGACCGCGCCGATGATGCAGATCAACGACGACGGGTACTACGAGAACGTGGGGCCGTCGAAGTGCGCGCGGATTCTGACGTCGCTGCGAAACGATCTGCAACCGCTGCCGGACAACCCGGTACCGGTGACGGTGGGCGCGGACGGGCGGCAGGTGCTGGCGTCCGGGCAGGCGGTCGGGTCGAGCGTGACGGGCCTGCACCGCCTGCCGGAACAGGCCGGGGGTGAGGCATGACCGCCACCGCCCCCACGCCGCCCAAACCCATTACCAGCGCGAAGGACCCGCGTTTTGCGCCGACGCTGTACGCGCACGTCGGGCAGGAGGGCAGCTGGACGCTTCCTTACTACCGCCGGAACGGCGGGTACGAGCCGGTGAAACGCGCCTTCGCGATGGGGCCGGACGCCGTGATCGAGGAAGTGAAGAAGTCCGGCCTGCGCGGGCGCGGCGGCGCGGGCTTCGCGACCGGCCTGAAGTGGTCGTTCATGCCCCTGAAGGACGGCAAACCGCACTACATCATCTGCAACGCGGACGAGTCCGAACCCGGCAGCTTCAAGGACCGCTACCTGCTCTCCGAGGACCCGCACCAGCTGATCGAGGGCATGATCATCGCCGCGTACGCCATGCGCGCCAGTGTGGGCTACATCTACATTCGCGGGGAGTACGTGCACGCCGCCGAACGCGTCTGGGCCGCGATTCACGAGGCCCGCGAGGCCGGACTGCTCGGGCAGAACATCCTGGGCAGCGGCTTCGACTTCCAGCTGTTCGTGCACCGGGGCGCCGGGGCGTACATCTGCGGCGAGGAAACCGCACTCATGAACTCGCTGGAGGGCCTGCGCGCCAACCCGCGCCTCAAGCCCCCGTTCCCGGCGGCGGCGGGCCTGTACGGCCTGCCGACCACCATCAACAACGTGGAAACCTTCTGCGCCGCCACGCAGATCCTCCGGTACGGCGCGGACTGGCACGCGGGCATGGGCACCGAGAAGAGCAAAGGAATGAAACTCTTCCAGATCTCCGGCCCCGTCGCGCGGCCCGGCGTGTACGAACTGCCGCTGGGCACCACCTTCCGCGAACTCATCTACGACTGGGCCGGCGGCCCCCTCGAAGAGATGAAGGCCATCATTCCCGGCGGGAGCAGCTGCCCCATGCTGCCCTGGACCGACGCGATCCTCGACACGCCCATGGACTACGAATCCGTCGCGGCTGCGGGCAGCATGCTCGGCACCGGGGGCGTGACCCTGATCCCGAAGGCGGACTGCATCGTGAACGCCACCTGGAACCTCGTGCGCTTCTACGGCCACGAATCCTGCGGCAAGTGCACCCCCTGCCGCGAGGGCATCAGCGGCTGGATGACCCGCATGTACCAGAAACTCGTCACCGGACGCGGCCAGCCCGGCGACGTGCAGCTCATCCTGGACATGAGCGACAACATCGGCGGCCGCAGCTTCTGCGCGCTGGCCGACGCCTGCCTCGGCCCGGTCCTGAGCAGCATCAAACACTTCCGCGAGGAATACGACGCGCTGGCTGGCACCCAGCAGCCCCTGTACCCCGCGCGCAAACGCTGGCGGGACGCGTGAGTGCCGTCCTGATCGCCGCGCAGGTTCTGGCGGGACTGGTGACGTTCGTGTGCCTGCACGAGCTGGGACACGTCCTGATGGCGCGGCGCTATGGGGACCGCTCGGCGCGGTTCACGCTGCTGGGCCGTCGGAACGGGGCGTGGATCGTGGCGACCACCCACACGACCCTGGCCGACACGGACTCCTGGCCGGGCGTGAAGGTCGCGCTGGCCGGGCCGCTGTTCACCCGCCTGCTGGCCGAGGGGCTGGGGCTGATGCTCGTTCTGGGCCTGACCCCGGCGGTCGCCCGGCCCTTCGTGCTGACGGTGTTCCTGCTGTCCCGCACGGACTTCTGGCTGTACACCCTGCGGGATTTCGCCGCCGGGTATCTCGCGCGCCGGTCCCTGCCGGGCCGGGACATCGCGGACGCCGTGCGGGGCGGGGCGGCGCTGGTCGGGCGCAGTCAGGGACAGCTGTTCGCGCTGCTGCTGGGCGTCTCGACGCTTGATCTGATCGTGGGCTGGCCGCGACTGGCCGCCACGTTGACTGGAGGTTCGCTGTGAAAGTCACTGTCGACGGCGTAGACATCGACCTGCCCGCCGGAACGTCCGCCATTGACGCGGTGTTCTCGTCGGGCGGGGACGTGCCGTACTTCTGCGCGCACAAGTATTTGAGTCCGGTGGGCGCGTGCCGGATGTGCCTCGTGGAGTCGGGCTCGCCCCGCAAGAACCCGGACGGGTCGTTCGTGATGGAAGGGGAGGGGGACGCGGCGACGCCGAAGATCTTCTGGTTCCCCAAACCCATGGCGTCCTGCACCATGCAGGCGACCGACGGCATGCACATCCGCACCGCCAAAACGAGTGAGGTCGTGGCGAAGGCGCAGGCGGGCATGATGGAGTTCACGCTCCTGAACCACCCGCTGGACTGCCCGACCTGCGACAAGGGGGGTGCGTGCGAGTTGCAGGACCGCGCGTTCGAGTACGGGTACGGCGCGAGCCGCTTCGGTTTCGACCGGCGGCACGCGGACAAGCACTACCCGCTGTCTGATTTCGTGATTCTGGATCAGGAGCGCTGCATTCACTGCAAGCGTTGCGTGCGGTACTTCGAGGAGGTGCCGGGCCAGGAGGTCCTGGACTTCATCGAGCGCGGCGGGCACACCTTCATCGACACGCAGGAGGGCGGGCTGCCCACGGGCTTCAGTGGGAACATCACGGACATCTGCCCGGTGGGGGCGCTGCTGGACAACGTGGCGCGCTTCCGGGGCCGCAACTGGGAGTACGACCACACGCCGACCACCTGCACGCTGTGCCCGGTCGGGTGCTCGATCACGGTGGACGCCCGGAACGGCCGCCTGGAACGCATCGTGGCGGGCGAGAACCGTGACGTGAACGAGGCGTGGATCTGCGACGCGGGCCGTTTCGGGCACGTGTTCGCCAGCGAGGAGCGTCTGACCACGCCCCTGATCCGTGACGAGGACGGGCAACTGGTTCCAGCCACCTGGGACGCCGCGATCGACGCCATGAAGCGCGGTTTCTCGGGCATGCGCACGGCCGACATCGCCCTGTACCTGGGCGCGGACAGCACCCTGGAGGAAGGCGCGGCGCTGGAGGCGCTGGCCGCCGCGACGGGTGCGCGCAGCGTGGATCACTCGCCCCGCTACGAGGTGAGCGTGACGGCGCCGCAGGCGACCCTGACGGACGTGGCGACCGCCGACGCCGTCGTGGTGATCGGCGCGGACCTGGGCGAGGAAGCGCCCGTGCTGGAACTGCGGATTCTGGAGATGCTGCGCGGCGGCCTGATCCCGCCCGAGTTCGCGCACGGCACGGCCATCGCGGACCTGCGCCTCGTGGAACGCCCCGCCCGGAGGCCAGAGCGGCTGGCCGTGATCGGGCAGGAGAGCCGCCTGTGGGCGCACGCCGGGCACCGCGTCAGCGCGAACGGCAGGGGCGCTCTGGCCCGCCTGACCCACCCGGACACCGATGAACTCCGGGCTGTCCTGGCCCTGCTGGAGGGCGCCGAGCGGCCCGTGATCATCCTGGGCGCGGACGTCCTGAACGGCGCGAGCGGATCGTTCAGCTCGAACCTGTCGGACCTCGCCGCCCGTACCGGCGCGAAGGTGATCGCCATTCCCGCCGCCGCGAACAGCCGGGGGCTGGGGGCGCTGAACCTCGTGCCGCGCGCGGGTGGGATGGGCATCGAGCGCCTGACCGAGGTGCCTGCCGCGTTCATCAGCCGCCTGGACCCCGGCGTGCGCGCCGCCGGGTTCACGGTCGTGCACGACACGCACCTGACCACCACCGCCCGACTGGCGGACGTGGTGCTGCCCGCCGTCACGAACTACGAGAAGCGCGGCACCGTCCAGAACCTGGAAGGTCGCCTGCTGCCCCTGAACCCCGCCGCGATCCAGAGCGGCGAGGCGGCCGACCTGATCCGCACCCTGACCGCCCTGGCCGAGGCGCTGGGCGTGAAAGCCCCCGCGCGTGGCCTGCGCGGCGCGCACGCGCTGCTGGCCGACCGGGTGGGCCTGAACCTGACCGACCTGCCCGCACGCGGCGCGCTGCACACCTTCCACCAGACCTACGCGGCCCCCGCCGCGCCGCACACGCCGCACCTGTGGACCGAGCGCATGCATGCCCGGCGCCTCACCTGGGTGGACCGCATCGAGGAACTCGTGCATGACGACTGGCAACTGCCCGTGACGCCCGCCGCGCCCCCCGCCCGCCCCGGAGGGGACGACTGATGCCCGACTGGCTCGCCACACTCCTGATCTCGCTGCTCAAGGCCGTGCTGGTCGTCCTGGGGCTGCTGACCACCTTCGCGTACATGACCCTGATCGAACGGCGCCTGCTGGGCCGCATGCAGCTGCGCCCCGGCCCGAACCGCGTCGGTCCCATGGGCCTGCTGCAACCCGCCGCGGACGCCATCAAGAGCATCTTCAAGGAGGACCTGACCGTCACGCTGGCCGACAAGCTGGTGTACACCCTGGCGCCCATCATCGCGATCGGCATGGCCCTGACCGCCTTCGGGGGCATTCCGGCCGGGCCCGCCGGGAGTCTGTTTGGCGAGAACCCCTGGGTGTACAACCTCGACACTGGCATCCTGGCGCTGCTGGCCCTGACCAGCATGGGCGTGTACGGCATCTTCCTGGGCGGCTGGGCTTCGGGCAGCAAGTACCCGATGCTGGGCGCGCTGCGGTCGAGCGCGCAGATGATCAGTTACGAACTCGGCATGGGCCTGAGCATCCTGGGCCTGCTGATGATCGTCGGCACCACCTCCTTCCACGGACTGGTCGCGTGGCAGGCGCAGAACGGCGTGATGCTGCTGTTCCAGTCGCTGGGATTCGCGCTCTTTCTCATCTCCTCGTTCGCGGAGGTCAACCGCACGCCGTTCGACCTGCCGGAAGCCGAGCAGGAGATCGTCGCCGGGTACCTCACGGAATACAGCGCGATCAAGTGGGCGCTGTTCCAGATGGCCGAGTACGTGAACATGATCACCGCGTCCGCCGTCATGGCCACCCTGTTCTTCGGCGGCTGGAAAGGCCCGCAGGTGCTCAACGCCCTGATCCCCGGAATTTCCGACTGGCCGCTGATCTGGCTGATCTTGAAGATCGCTTTCTTCCTGTTCCTGTTCATCTGGGTGCGCGCCACCCTGCCCCGGCTCCGCTACGACCAGCTGATGCGGTTCGGCTGGAAACTGCTGCTCCCGCTGGCCCTGGCGAACACCGTCATGACCGCCGCGTTCCTGGCGTTCCGGGGCGCGGGCGGCCTGTGGTTCCTGGGCGTCCTGAGCCTCGCCGGACTGCTGGCCCTGCTGATCATGAGCGACCGGGTGCGCGTCCTGTGGAACCAGCCCACCGTCCGCCCCCCCGAGGACCGCGACCTCGTCCGCGCCGGAGGCGACTGATGCCCGCCACCCACCCCACCAAAGGAGCCAACCATGGGCGTTCTTGAGATTGCCAAAGGCATGGGCGTCACGCTGGGGAAACTGTTCCAGAAACCCGTGACCGTCAGTTACCCCGAACAGCGCGCCACGCTGCAACCCCGCTTCCGGGGGCGGCACGTCCTGACCCGCCACCCAGGCACCGGACTGGAGAAATGCATCGGCTGCAGCCTGTGCGCCGCCGCCTGCCCCGCCTACGCCATCTACGTGGAGGCCGCCGAGAACGACCCGGCCAACCCCACCGCGCCCGGCGAACGCTACGCGAAGGTGTACGAGATCAACATGCTGCGCTGCATCTTCTGCGGCATGTGCGAGGAAGCCTGCCCGACCGGCGCGGTCGTCATGGGCAACGAGTTCGAGATGGCCGACTACCGCTACGGCGACTTCGTGTACGCCAAGGAAGACATGCTCGTCGGCGTGACCGGCAGCCTCCCGCAGCGCCGCGAGGCCGCCCGGAGCGGGAAACCCGTGCGCCTGGGCTTCCAGCTCGAAGGGCAGCCCCGCGCGGAACTGGAAGGAGTGAAGTACCCGTGAAGAGCAAAGGATGTGAATGGTCGATGGTCGATGGTCGATGGAAGGTGACCCGTCACTGTCGTGTGCCCCTGATCTGTGTTCCATCACCTGTCACCCATCACCCATCAACACCCCGTGGGGGCCGCCCATGATGCTGGCGTTCATCCTGCTGGGTGCGCTGGCGATCGTGGGCGGCGTGATCACGATTGCCGCGCGGAACGCGGTGCATGCGGCGCTGGGGCTGGTGGGCACGCTGCTGTGCGTGGCGGGCCTGTTCGCCACGTTGAACGCGTCGTTCCTGGCGGCGACGCAGGTGATCGTGTACGCGGGAGCGGTGATGGTGCTGTTCCTGTTCGTGATCATGCTGCTGAACGCGAACCAGCCGGTCACGTCGCGTGACCCGGTGCCGTACGTGCGGGAACTCGCCGGGATCGGCGGGACGCTGCTGGCCGGGGCGTTCGTGGTGCTGGCCTTCACGTTCAAGGATCCGCGTCCGCTGGCGGAGGGGGCCGAGGCGCTGCGTGGCGGGTCCGCGCTGGTGATGGGGGAGACCCTCCTGACGCGCTTCCTGCTGCCGTTCGAGGCGGTGAGCATCCTACTGCTCGTGGCGATCGTGGGCGCGGTGGCGCTCGTGCAGCGTCCGGCGGCGCAGCCGGACGGCGTGCCGGACGAGCTGGAGGAACCGGTGGGGGCCGCGCGTGAGGAGCGGGTCGCCGCGCCGCGCGGGGCCGCCCCGGCCCTCATGAGCGAAGGGGAGGTGCGTGCCTGATGGTTCCTACAACGTCGTATCTGGCCCTGTCGGGCATTCTGTTCGCGCTGGGCATGATCGGCGTGCTGACGCGCCGCACGGCGATCATGGTGTTCCTGTCGGTGGAACTGATGCTGAACGCCGCGAACCTCGCGCTGGTGGCGTTCGCGCGGTCCTGGGGCGACCCGACCGGGCAGACGGCCGTGTTCATCGTGATGACGCTGGCCGCCGCCGAGGTGGCGATCGGGCTGGCGATCATCGTCGCGATCTTCCGTAAACGCGAGACCACGAACGTGGACGATCTCGCGGCGTTGAAAGGCTGAGTGGCAACCTGTGGATAGTCTTCCTGCTCTGTACCTGCTGCCCCTGCTGCCGCTGCTGGGCTTCACGGCCCTGATGGTGCTGCCCCGCCTGTTCCCCGGCAAGTCCGGGGGGTGGCTGGCGACCGGTCTGGTCGGCGCGGCGTTCGTCGTGGCCGTCATCCGTTACCTGAACCAGGGTGCCGCCCCCGCCCATGAGGTGCTGTGGACGTGGCTGCCGAACATGGCGCTGAACGCCAACCTGTCGGTGGGTTTCTGGCTCGATCAACTGTCGGCCCTGATGGCGCTGATCATCACGGGCGTGGGCTTCCTGATTCACCTGTACTCGATCTCGTACATGGGGCACGACCCGAAGTTCACGCGCTTCTTCGCGTTCCTGAACTTCTTCGTGGCGATGATGCTGATCCTGGTGCTGGCCGACTCGTACCCGCTGATGTTCGTCGGCTGGGAGGGCGTGGGCATGGCGTCGTACCTGCTGATCGGCTTCTGGTTCAGTGGCCGCAACAGCGAGGCGAGTGACGCGCAGGTCCGCGCCGCCAGCGACGCCGAGGCGATCAGCAACTCCAACGCGGCGCGCAAGGCGTTCATCATGAACCGCATCGGGGACCTGGGCTTCATGCTGGGCATGTTCCTGCTGTTCAAGCTGTACGGCACCCTGAGCATTCCCGAACTCGCCGAGCGGGTCGAGGGCGCGCAGGTGGCGCAGGCGGGCATCGAACTCGCGTGCCTGTTCCTTCTCGTCGGCGCGGTCGGAAAGAGCGGCCAGCTGCCCCTGACGACCTGGCTGCCGGACGCCATGGCAGGCCCCACGCCCGTCTCCGCGCTGATCCACGCGGCCACGATGGTCACGGCCGGGGTGTACCTCGTGGCGCGCAGCCACTTCCTGTACGACCTCGCGCCGAACGCCAGTCTGTGGGTCGCGTGGGTGGGCGGCCTGACCGCGCTGTACGGCGCGCTCTCGGCGCTGAACCAGTCGGACATCAAGAAGATCCTGGCGTACTCCACCGTGTCGCAGCTGGGCTACATGTTCCTCGCGGTGGGCCTGCACGCATACTCGGCTGGTGTGTTCCACCTGCTGACGCACGCGTTCTTCAAGGCGCTGCTGTTCCTCGCGGCGGGCGCCGTGATCCACGCGCTGCACGAGGAGCAGGACGTCCGCAAGATGGGCGGCCTGCACAAATTCATGCCGTTCACGCACCTCGTGTCCGTGGCGGGCGTGCTGGCCATCGCCGGGATTCCCATCTGGAGCGGCTTCTTCTCCAAGGACGCGATCCTGGCCGCCGCGTACGAGCAGAGCCTGCCGCTGTACCTGATCGGGCTGGGCGTGGCGCTGCTGACCGCGTTCTACATGGGCCGCTGGTACTTCCTGGTGTGGCGCGGCGCGTACCGCGGGCACGGCCACCCGCACGAGGCGGACACCCTCACGAAGATTCCGCTGGGCGTGCTGGCCGCGCTGGCGACCCTGGCCGGATTCCTGAACATTCCCACGTTCCTGGGCGGCAAGCACGCCTTCGACGACTACATCGGCCGGGCGATCCCGCTGCACGCGCACGAGATTCCCGCCAGCACCGAGTGGATGCTGACCGTCTTCGCCGTCCTCGCGGGCGTGATCGGGCTGGGCTGGGCGTTCCTCGCACACCGCCGTAGCGCGCTGGCGACCGGGCCGCTGGGTGAACTCAGCCGCAACAGCCTTTACCTCGACGCGCTGTACGACAATGTCGTCTCGGCCCCCAGCCGCGCCATCGCGGGCGCGCTGGACACCGTGGACCGCGGCACCGACGACGCCCTGAATGGCGTCGCCCGCAACGCCAGCGGCCCCGGCGGGCTGTTCACGCTGTGGCAGAGCGGCTTCGTCCGCGCCTACGCCGTCAGCATGCTGCTCGGCACGGCCGCCATCATCGGCTACTGGGCCCTCAAGACCATCGGGAGCGGCGCATGAACTCCTTTACCGACTGGCTTCCCACCCTCATGATCTTCCTGCCCCTGGCGGGCAGCCTGCTGCTGCTCGTCACGCCGAAAACCTTCCGGGACGAGGTCGCGGGCTTCATCGCCGCCCTGACGCTCGGCGCGGGCCTCGCCATCTGGCGCGGCGGCGGCTCCGAGCTGTTCCGCTGGGACTGGATTCCGCCGCTGGGCATCACGTACTCCGTGCAGCTGGGCGGCGTGAGCCTCGCGCTGGCCCTGGTCACGGCGTTCATGTCGTTCATCGCGATCCTGTACGCCGCGCGCCGCATTCCCAACCCCGGCCCGATGCTCTCGCTGATCCTCGCCATGGAGACGGGCCTGATCGGCATCTTCGCCGCGCAGGACCTGATGCTGTTCTACGTGTTCTTCGAGGACGCCCTGATCCCGGCACTCCTGATGCTGGCCATCTACGGCAAGTCCGGACGCATGGCAGCCCTCACGAAATTCGCGGCGTACACGCTGTTCGGCAGCCTGCTGATGCTGGTCAGCATCATCGGCGTGCGCTACATCGGCGGCAGCCCCACCTTCGCCATGACCGACCTGAAACAGAACCTCGTGCAGGGCAGCGCCCAGACGTGGCTGTACCTGGGCTTCCTGGCCGCCATGGCCGTCAAGCTGCCGCTGTGGCCTATGCACGCGTGGCTGCCGGACTTCCACGAGCAGAACCACGACAGCGGCATCCCCGACGTGATGGGCACCCTGTACAAGGTCGGCGGGTACGGCATCTTCACCTTCGCCATCCCGCTGTTCCCGGACGCCAGCCTGGAACTGCGCCCCGTCCTGATGGGCCTCGCCGCGTTCACGGCGCTGTACGCCGCCTGGATCGCCTTCGGTCAGACCGACTGGAAACGTCTGCTGGCCTACGCGGGCCTGAGTCACATGGGCTTCGTCGCGCTCGGCGTGTTCTCGCTGAACGAGACGGCCGTGATCGGCGCAATGTACCTGCTGGCCTTCCAGAACCTGTACACCGGCGCGCTGTTCCTGGCCGTCGGCATGCTTCAGGAACGCATCGGCAGCCTGGACACCCGCGTGGGCGGCGTCATGACCCAGGCGGGCGCGCTGGGCGGCCTGACCATGGCCCTGTGGTTCGCCAGTATCGCCGTGCCCGGCATGGCCGGCTTCATCGGGGAGTTCAGCATCCTGCTCGGCGCGTACCAGGTGTTCCCCTGGCTGGCGTTCATCGCCGGGATCACCACCATTGCCGCCGCCGCGTACGCCCTGACCGCCTTCCAGCACACCTTCTGGCAGGCCCGGCCCGCCGGGGCCGTCCGCGTGCCGGACCTCGTGCACACCGAGTGGCTGATCCTGACCCTGCCGCTGGCCGTGGCCGTCCTGTTCGGCGTGTACTCCGCGCCCGCCCTGAACCTCATGCAGCCCGCCGTGCGCGCCGTCCTGACCGCCCTGGGAGGCAACTGACATGCTCCAGCCGCCCGAAGTCACCCTGACGCCGCTGCTGCCCGTCCTGATCGTGCTGGCCGGGGCGCTGTCCAGCACCCTGCTGGGCTTCTGGGTCAGCCGCCGTACCCTGACGTTCATCAACCTCGGCGCCACGCTCCTGTCCGCCCTGAGCCTCGGCACCCTCTGGAACCGGGGCGTCAGCTCGTTCGGCGGCAGCCTCCAGGCCGACAACGCCGCGCTGCTGCTGGCCTTCGTGATCCTGACCGGCACCCTCATGACCCTGCTCGTCACGCTCGACACCGCCTGGCGTGCCCGCGTGTCCTTCCCGGAATTCGACGCGATGCTCATGTACGCCGTGACCGGCTGCATGCTGATCGCCTTTAGCGGCGACCTGATCGTCATGCTGATCGGCCTGGAAATCATGAGCCTCAGCTCCTACGTCCTCGCCACCCTGCAGGGCTCACGCCGCGCCGAGGAAAGCGGCCTGAAGTACTTCCTGCTCGGCGCGGCCGGCAGCGCCGTCCTGATCTACGGCATCGCGTTCGTGTACGGCGCGACCGGCAGCCTGAACTACGCCGCCATTGCCGCCAAGGCCAGCGTCCTGACTCCCGAGAACACCGGCATCCTGGTCGGCGGGGCGCTGCTGCTGCTGTGCGGTTTCGCGTTCAAGGTCGCCCTGGCCCCCTTCCACCAGTGGACACCCGACGTGTACGGCGGCGCGCCCACCAGCGTCAGCCTGTTCCTGAGTACCGTCGTGAAGGTCGCCGCGTTCGCCGGGATGCTGCGCGTGTTTGGCGGCGCACTGAACGGCGCGCCCGGCTGGCACTCCGTCCTGCAGGTCCTGATCGCCGCGACCCTGATCATCGGGAACCTCGCCGCGCTGCGCCAGATGAACTTCAAACGCATGCTGGCGTACTCGGCCGTTGCCCACACGGGCTTCCTCGCCATGGCCCTGCTCGGCACGCCCCAGACGGGCGGCGCGGCCCTGACGTACTACCTGCTGGTGTACACCCTGATGACCGCCGCCGCGCTGGCCATCGTCGCGGCCCTGCAACGGGGCGAGGAAGGCATGAACATCCTCGACCTGCGCGGCCTGTACTACCGCCACCCGGCCTATGCGGTCGCGCTGGCCGTGTGTCTCGCCTCGCTGGCCGGACTGCCGCCCTTCGCCGGGTTCTTCGGCAAGTACCTGGTGTTCCAGGCGGCCTTCCAGAACGGGTACGAGTGGCTGAGCGTCCTCGCGGCGCTGACCAGTGTCGCCGCGCTGGTGTACTACCTGCGCCCCGCCATGCTGATGTTCATGCCCGACCGCACCCCGGCGCGCGAGTACGGCCTGGGCCAGCGCACACCGACCACCCTGACCGTCGCGCTCGGCGTGGTCGGCGTCACCGCACTGGGCCTCCTGCCGAACATCTGGTACAGCTGGGTCGCCAACCCCGCCATCTGGACGCTGCTCGTCGGACGGTAAGCAGGGGGCGCGGGGAGCAGGACAGCCCGCCGCCCCGCTCCCGGAGAGATTCAACCCGCATGACTGTGGCCCGCCCCTGCAACGCAGACGGCGGGCCACTTTCCACGTCCTGCCTGTTCTGCACGCCCTGCCTGTTCTGCACTGCCTGCCTGTTCTAGCCCCGCTGTTCGCGCTGGTACTTGGCGCGGTAGCGGCTGCGGCTGGCAGCCTCGACCAGATCGATGGGACTCTGGATGTCAGGGCCGGTGCGGGCGGCGCCGATGCTGGCGCGGACGGGCAGGTCACGGTACGTGAGTTCCTGCAGGGCGTCCTGGATGCGCTGGGTGGTGGTGGTCATGTCCTGCACGCTGGCGCTGTCGAGCAGCACGGCGAATTCGTCGGGACCCCAGCGGAAGATCAGGTCGTTGCGGCGCTTGTGTTTCAGGATGCGGCCCGAGAGGTCGCTGAGCAGTTCGTCCCCGGCACGCAGACCGTAGACCTCGTTGACCTCGCGGAAACCGCTGAGGTCCACGAGCAGCAGGCCCAGCGGGCGGGTGGCGCGGGCCGTCCAGCGTTGTTCGAGGGCGCGGGTGAAGGCCACGCGGTTCCCGAAGCCGGTCAGGGGATCGCGGACACTGAGGTTCCGCAGGTTCCACCAGCGTTCCAGGGCGACGAGGGCCGTGCCCAGAATCGCGGCGTACGAGAGGGTCACGCCGGGCAGCAGGATGTTCCCCAGCCACAGGGGAATGGCGAGGGCCAGCATCAGCAGGGCCAGCGCGAACCCCCACACGCCGCGCGCCAGGACGGCGCTGACGGCAGTGGCGACGGCCATCAGCGCGATCAGCCAGGCGGGCAGGCGCGTGAAGGGCGGGCTCAGGAGGCTGGACACGGCGCGGGCCTGCATGGCCACGCCCGGCATGACCTGCCCGGTCACGTCGCGCAGCGTCAGGTTGCTGGTGCCGCTGGCCGTCAGGCCGATGATGACGATCTTGCCCTGAATGTCGCCGTAGCGGACGTTGCCGTTCACGACGTCCCGGAACGGAATGACCGGCAGGCGGTCCTGGCTGGGGGCGGTGTAACGCAGCAGTTGCGGTTGCGTGTCCAGCGGCACGTTGCGTCCGGCCGCGACGGCCAGTTGCCGCGCGAAACTGGGGTTCAGGTCGGCGGGCGTGACGTCGCCGGAATCGGGCGCGGCGGGGTAGCCGGTCTGGAAGGTGCGGACCACGCCGTCCCGGCTGATGTTCAGGGCGCTGACGCCGGTCGGGGAGAGCCAGTCGGGGCTGGCCAGCGCGCGGCCCTCGCCGGGGGCGGTGGCGAGGACCACGTTGGGTTTGCTGAAGGCGTCGGCGAGGCGACTGTCGTTGCGGGCGGGGTCGCTGAACAGCACGTCGATGCCGATGGCGGTCGCGCCCGCCTGCTCCAGCGTTCCGAGGGCCTGCCCGTACAGTTCGCGGGGCCAGTTGCCGATGCGGCCGTAGTCGCGCAGCGAGGCGTCGTCGATGCCGACCACCACGACCCGCTGTTCGGGTTCGCCGGGCAGCGCGCGGTTCAGGGCGTCCCACAGGCGGGTGTTGTCCGGCAGGATGAACGTCAGCAGCAGCGCAAGGATCGCCGCCACCGGGACGGTGTACAGCGCCAGCGACCGGTCAGGGGATCTCAACATGGCGTTCGTTGCCTGCCTCGTCTGTGGCGCTGAGGGTGACCGGGCCGGGCGTGAGCAGCGGCAGCGTCCACTGGAAGTCGGGAGTGCCGCTCACGCTGCGGGTGTACGTCACGCCGCCAAGGGTGACGCTGAGCTTCACGCGTTGCCTGCTGGCCGCGCCGCTGGTGGTCAGGCTGGCGTCCTGCACGCGGCCGGTCAGGGTCAGCACGCGGCCCTCGCGGCGGGCCTGCACGGTCACGACCGGCGCGGTCCGGTCGATGAGGAGCGGCACCTGACGCGTCAGGGTCTGCCCGAAGCGGGTGGCGGTGACGGCCACGGCGTACGTGCCTTCCGGCAGGGTGTCTTCCAGGCGTTCCAGGCGGAACACGCCGTCCGCGCCGCCCAGCGTGACGGTGCGCCCGGCGACGCTGGCCTGCACGGATGCGTCCGGCAGGCTGCGGGCGAGCAGGGTCAGGTCCTGCAGTTGCAGCGGGCCGCGCGGCACGTCCAGCGTGAGGGGCCGGGCGCGTTCGGCGTCCAGCGACTGGTTGAAGCGGTCCAGCGCGTCGGGCTGCAACGTGCCCACGCCGCCCGCCTCGGCACGCTGCTGCCCGGCACTGACCGCCTGATCCCCCTCGCCCGGCAGGGCCACCTGACCCTCGAAGACCTTCACGACGCCGCTGGCATCCACCCGGAAGACCGTGCCGCGCACGGCGGTACTGACGACCGGGGTGTCCAGGCGGTAACCGCCCTGTCCCTTCTGCACGACGTTCCAGGCGGTGCCGCGCGAGAGTTTCAGCAGGACCTCGCGGCCCCGTTCGGTGCGTTCCACGGCCAGGACGCTCAGTTCGCTCTGCTCGTTCAGGCGCAGGTACCCGCCGCCCGTGAAGCCCACCTCGGCCCACGCGCCGGCGGCGGTGTTCAGGGTCACGCCGGGGTCCAGCGCGTCCCCGATGACCGCCACGCGGCTCTGCCCGGCGCGGTCCACGCGCACCTGTCCGCGCGTCGCCTCGATGTTCGCGTTGCCCAGCCCCCGGTACTGCGAGGCGTACCAGGGGTCCTGCTCGCGGAAGGCCGTGACCTTCCCGCTGCCCAGGTCCACCTGCTGCGCGGCGCGCACCGTCACGAGTTTCCCGTTCAGGCTCAGGCGCGCCTGCCCCTGCAGGACGGCCACGCGGCGGGTCGCCCTGCCGTTCAGGTCCACCCGCATCTGCCCGGCGCCCTCCATGACCACGTGAACGCCCTGCACGTGCACGGCGACCGGGCCGCGCAGGAAGAACCGGCCGTCGAGCAGGTCCGCCTCATCGAGGTAGCGGCGCAGCCGTGACGCGCTGCCCACCACGACCTGCCCGGCGCCGGAGGTCAGTTCGGCGCGGCCCGTGCCGGTGCGCAGCGAGGTACTCAGCTCGGTGCCCGGCGTGCCGCCCGGCGCCCAGGTGCCCGAGGTGCCCAGCAGTTCCACGCTGCCCTGCGCCTGCGTGAGGCGCGGAGTGGTCGGTGTTGCCTTCGTCGGGGCTGCCTGGGCGCCGGCCTGTCCCAGCGGGACGGCAGTGAACGCGGCGCTGCCCAGCAGGAGCAGCGCCGTCAGGGGAGCGACCCGGAGGTTTACGTGGAACTTGAGCACTGCGGGGCGGGCCGTCACCTTCATCACGTCATAGTTTACGAGAAAAATCTGACAATTTCGTAACGCGCGTATACTGCGGGGCGTGCTTGTTGCCGTCGTGGATGCCAGTAAGGAGTACGGTCCGCTGACCGTGCTCAGCGAAGTGAATTTTGCCGTGCAGCCGGGCGACCGGGTGGGTCTGGTCGGCCGGAACGGGGCCGGGAAAAGCACGCTGCTGAAACTCCTGACCGGGCAGCTTTCCCCCGATGGGGGCACTGTGAAACGCGCGCCCGGCGTGCGGGTCCGGTCGCTGCAACAGGACCCGGTGTTCCCGGACGGCGCGACCATCGACAGCGTCCTGAACGCCGCCTTCCAGGACCTCGACGAACTGGAGGCCGAACTGAGCGCCGCCGCCGACGCCATGAGCAGCGGCACGCCCGAGAGCATCCTGCACCACGAGGCGCTGCTGGAGAACTACGCGCGGCGCGGCGGCTTCGAGCGCCGCAGCCGCAGGGACGCCGTGACCCTCGCCTTCGGCTTCCGGGGCCGCGAGAACGACCTGGCCGCCAGCCTCAGCGGCGGGGAACGCACCCGGCTGGGCCTCGCGGCGCTGCTGGTCGAGAACCCGGACGTGCTGCTGCTCGACGAGCCCACCAACCACCTGGACATCGTGATGGTCGAGTGGCTGGAAGCCTTCCTGGGCCGCTATCCGGGCGCGGTGCTGGTCATCAGTCACGACCGCACCTTCCTGGACACCGTGACCCGCGAGACCGCGTACCTGCGCGGCGGCACCCTGAAGATGTACGCCGGGAACTACACCAAGTTCCGCGAACTTCTGGAAGTCGAGCAGGAACAGCAGGCCGCCCGGCACGCCATCGAGAGCAAGCAGATCGCCAGCCTGCAGGCCAGCGCGGACCGCATGAAGATCTGGGGCCTGGGCATGAGCAAACTCGCCCGGCGCGCCAAGGCCATGCAGGCCCGCGTGGACCGCATGCAGAGCCGCGCGACCGCCGCCCCGCCCGCCGATCAACGCACGGCCCGCATCACCTTCCACGCGCCGGAAAGTGGCGACGTGATCCTGGACGCCCGGCACGTGACGCGCGTGCTGCCCGGCGGCCGCACCCTGTTCCGGGACGTGAGCGTGCAGATCCGCCGGGGCGAACGCATCGCCATCATCGGGCGCAACGGGGCGGGGAAGACCACCTTCCTGCGGACCCTGCTGGGCCTGGAGAAGAGCGACGACCCCCGCACGCGCCTGCTGACCGGCGCGCGTGTGACGGTCGGCTACTACGACCAGGCGCTGCGCGGCGTGGACCCCAACGACACGCTGTACGACGTGGCCCGCGCGTACACACAGAAGGACCCGCAGGCGCACGATCTGCTTGGCACGTTCATGTTCCCGTACGACCAGCACGACAAGCAGGCCCGCATCCTGTCGGGCGGCGAACGCGCCCGCCTCGCGCTGCTGAAACTCGCGCAGGAGGACCACAACCTGCTGGTCATGGACGAACCCACCAACCACCTGGACATGGAGATGGTCGAGAGCCTGGAAGTTGCGCTGGAGGACTTCGGCGGGACCCTGATGATGGTCAGCCACGACCGCGCCTTCATCGAGGGCCTTGCCGACCGCATCTGGCTGATCGAGGACGGGCAGTTCTTCGAGTACCCCGGCTGGGAGGACTACAAGGCCAAGCACCGCACGGCCGCCGAACTGGAAGCCGAGGCGCTGGCCGCCGCCCCGAAGGCCGCCCCCAGGCCTGCCGCGCCGAAGGGGAAGGGCCTGTGGCACCTCAAGCGCGAGGTCGAGGCCATCGAGGCCGACATCGCCCGCCTGGAAGCGCAGCTGGAAGAGGCGCAGGCCGCCCTGAACGCCGCCCCCGCCGACGCGGACTTCGTGGCGCTGGGACAGGCCGCGCACGACCTGGAAGTGCAGCTGGAAGCGAAGATGACCGCCTGGAGTGAGCGGCAGGCCGAGGTCGAGGAGAAGGGCGGCTGATACGGACTCCGATTGAATGGGCTGCAGAGGCCGTTCAATCCGAGCGAAGCGAGCAGGAGCGAAGCGGGTTCCGGACGTGGAGTTGGCAACCCGGCGCCCTTCCGGGTTGTCAACGAAACAGACGGAACCCGTATCAGCAATGGTGCGGACAGTGTTCAAGCGCCAGAGGGGACAGGCATGGAAAACGTCTTCTGGAACGCCATGCCTGCTCACCCCCTCCCAGCCTCCCCCCTCAAGGGGGAGGGGTAAACACGGCGTGTTCATCGCTGGTCTGCCCTGAAGGGATGAACCTGCCCGCACTATTGATCAGCGGAAAAGACGGAACCCGTATGAGAGTCGGGAGGGCAGGCGACAGGCTGGACGGGTCCGGCCCCCCCGGACAGTCCCCCCGGACGGTGCTTACGAATCTCACTCCCAGCCCCTTATCCTGAGTCCGGAAGTCAGGATTATGACCAGCCCCCACACCCACACCCCCCAGGCCACCGCCCCCACCGCCGCGCACGCCCGCTCGCTGCACCGGGCGGCCGAGGCGTTCCTGGCGCACACCCACCCGCGCGCCCCGCTGCGCCTGGAACGCGTGACCCTGCACGGCGTCACGTACGCCGCCGCGCCGGACCCGGCCGCGCTGCGCCTGAACCGCGCGCTGGCCGAGGAAGTCGTGATGGTCGCCCTGGCCCCCGCCGAGGCCGCTCACCTGAGCGGCACGCCCACCCCTGACGGCGGCCGGGACGCCCGCATGCTCCTCGACTGCGCCCTGACCGACCCGGACGAACGCGACACCCTGGACGCCTACCTGAGTGTCCTGCGGGGCCGCACCCGCGCCAGACTGCGCCGCGCCTGGACTGAGATCGAGGTCCTGGCCGCCGGACTGCGCGAACACGGCGAACTGGACGCCGCGCAGGTCGCGCACCGCGTCGCCTGCGCCCAGGGCATCCGCGCCAGCCTGCTCAACTGAAGCTCACTCCGGCCCGGAGGCTCCGTTGCCGGGCATGTGAAGGGCATGAGCGGGCCTGCCAGCCCCGACCGGCCCAGCGTCTACCCGGAGTCGCCTCCAGCAGCCTCAAAAGCGCCTGGAACGGAGAAAACAGACCTGTTTACTCGGAATCCGGCCTTTCCCTTCACCGTGCAGCGCAGCTCACCATCCCCTGCCCGCCCCGGCCGCACGCTGAAGGCAGGAGGGTCCCATGAACTACGACACCCAGAGCATGGTCAGCCGCTGCGACGCCACCACCTGCCGCTTCAACGAAGACATGAACTGCACCGCCGGGCAGGTCGAGATCAGCATGAGCGGCCAGACCGCCCAGTGCATCACCTTCGCCCCGGCCGACGCCATGAACGAAAGCCAGAGCGCCCGCGCCGACAACTGAACGCAACAGACCTGCACAGAAGCGGGCCGGACGCCTCCCAGAGGGGTGCCCGGCCCGCTTCTGTCCGTATGATCTACCGTGCAAGCACCACCTGCGGTCGCGTCGGGTGCGTGCGGTACGGGGTCGGTATCAGATTTTCAGCTCGCCCTGTGGCGTGACGTTCAGGTCCTGCGCGAGTTCGCGGGACGCCTGCTGCCGCTCGCGGTCCAGGTACGTCTGCGCCTGCGCGACCTCCTTGTCCAGCACCTGCATGGTGTCCTGGAAGCGTTCCAGCGCCTGCTGCCGGTACGAGCTGATGGCGTCCAGCGCGCCGTACACGTCCCGGAACGCCGCCTGGATGATCTGCGGGTCCACGGTGGCGCTGCCCGCCTGCCGCTGGATCTCGGTGCTCTGCTGGCGCAGCAGGCTGGCGGTCGAGCCGATCATCTTGCCGGTCGTGTCGTTCAGGGCCGTCACCTGCCCCAGCACGGCCTGCTGCGTCCCGAGCGCCTGCGAGACCATCAGCGCGGTCTTCAGGGCGCTGACGGTGGTGGTCGTGGCGCGGTCCACACCCTTGATCAGCTCCAGGTTATTGCGTCGCACGAGGTCCAGCGCCAGGTAGCCCTGGATGCTCACGGCCAGCTGGGTCAGCAGGTCCGTCACGCGCTGCCGGACTGCGAACAGCAGTTCCTCGCTGACCATGCGGGCCTTCTCGGGGTCCGTGACCTGCAACTCCTGAAGGCGCTGCGTGAGGGCCTCATCCACGGCCTTCCCGACGTGCGCGTACTGCCGGAGTTTCTGCATGGTGTCCCACAGGTGCACCTTCTCGGTCTCGATGGTGGCGTTGTCGCGGCGCAGTTCGTCCTGCCCGCGGTACAGCGCCTCCAGGATGCCGTTCAGGTGCGACTGCGCGCTCTGGTACTTGTCCAGGGCGTTCTGCACCTTCTTGCCGCCGGGCAGCAGGCCCAGGAACCGGCGGGGCGTGGCGGCGCGGCTGGGGTCCAGGTCTTCCACGGTGCGGCGCAGGTCGGTCAGGCCGCGCAGGATGTCGCTGCCCTCGGCGAGCGCCCCGACCTTGGTGGCGCGCAGCGGGCGGTCCAGCATGCGGTTGCTGCTCTGCGCGGCGGCCCGCTGTTCGGGCAGCCCGAGTTCATGCACGGCGTCCAGTTTGCGTTTGAATTCCGGGGTGTGCGCCCCGGCGACCAGCACGTCCTGCGCGAACGCGCGGGCCATCTGGTCGAGCCGCGCGCGGTCCTCGGCGGACAGGGGCACCATCTCCGGCGCTTCCTGCGCCCGCACGGCCGGGACGGCGTCCGGCGCTTTCAGCAGGGAGTCGGGGGGAGTCAGCGGACCGGAAGTACCATCGCTCATATCCCCATTACGCACCCGGAACGTGAGGAGTTGCATCCGGCAGAAGGCGTATGCCCACAGGCCCCCGGCCAGGGTACGCTGCGCGCCAATGCCAACACAGCCCAGCCTGACCCTGCCGACTCTGACCCTGCCCGCCCTGACCTTGCGCAGCCGCCGCGACGACGACCTGCCCACCCTCTGGCGCTGGCTGCACGCGGAGAGCGACCCGGAATGGCAACGCTGGGACGCCCCGTACTTCCATGCGGCCAGCGGGCCGTCCACGCTGTCCCTGACGGACTTCACGGCCCGCGAGGGTGGCCGCGCGCCTGACCCGCACGGGCGGATCGTCGCGCTGGACGGCGCGTGCATCGGGCAGGTCAGCCGCGCCGAGGAAGCCCCGGCGGGCGGCGGCTGGTGGGACCTGGGCGTGCTGATCTTCGACCCGCAGCACTGGGGCGGCGGGCTGGGTACGCGGGCACTGGACCTGTGGGTGGCAGCGACCTTCGCCGAGACGGACGCGCACGTCCTGACCCTGACCACCTGGGGCGGAAACGAGCGCATGATCCGCGCGGCGGCCCGCTTGGGCTTCCGCGAGTGCGCCCGCATCCCGCAGGCCCGCGCGTGGGCCGGGCAGCGCTGGGACAGCGTGAAACTCGCGCAACTGCGAACCGACCGGGCAGCTGGTCAGGCGCCCTGACAGACCGGCATGAAACAGCGGGCCGCGTGTGGGGCGGCCCGCTGCCCGGTTGATGGTCAGTTTTCCAGCGTGACCGGGTAGTCCTCGGCGAGGATGCTCACGCCCGCCCCGTTGAAGTACGCGCGGATGGTGTACTCCCCGGCGGGCAGGGCCTTGCCGTCGCTGCCCCGGCCGTTCCAGCGGACGCTCTGCACGTCCATGGTCTCGCCCGGCGCGACGTTCGTCATGACGAGCTGCATGGTGCAGACGGTGTTCGTGGGGTTGGCGCGCACGACCTGCCCGGCGGCGTTCAGGACCTCGAAACGCACGTCGCACGCGCCGTGTTGCAGGTCGATGGCGGTCTCGCCCAGGTTGGTCAGGTTGAAGGTCCAGGTGGTGTCCTGCCCGGCGCGCAGACTGCCGGGACCGCTGAGGTTCGCGGCGTGCGGGGCGGCCAGCATGGGGTTCAGGGCCGGTCGGGCCGGAGCGGTGGGTGCAGGGGTCATGGGTGCCGGGGTGACAGGTGCGGGCGTGGTGGGGGTCGCGGCGCTGCGGGGCGGCAGGGCCGGAATGTTGAAGATGCTCGTCTGCGCCTGGGCGGACAGCGTGCCCAACAGGCCGGTGGACAGCAGGGCGGTGGACAGCAGGGCCGTGCGGATGCGGGGCGTCATGCCCTTCACTGTGCGCGGCCCCGCCTGACGCCGGGTGAGGAACCCTGAGCGAACCTTCAGGGAAGGCGCAACCTTCAGGACAGGTGCGGTGTGGGGTGGGGGCAGTGTCAGCGCAGCAGGCGCAGCACGCCGCCGTACAGCGCCAGCAACTGCGGGTCGTTCAGGGTGCGGGTGTCGTTCCAGGTGGCGCTCACGCAGTACGTGCGGCCCGCCGGGGTGGTGACCTGGGTGGTCAGGTTCAGCACGCCGGGCTCGCTGCCGCCCTTGAAGCTGACGCTGCGGAACTCGGCGGGGTCGGCCACGCCGGGATTCAGCTGCGTTTCCTTCAGGGCGGCGACCTCGCCCATCAGGCGGCACAGGCGTCCCGTGCTGGCGAACCATTCCACGTCCCGCGCCAGGGGGCCGCCCGCGAAGGCTTCCGGAGCGGGCAGCGGGGCCACGCGCGCGCGTTCCAGCACCGCCCGCCGCGCCGGGGCGTTCAGGACGGCGGCGCGGTACTCGGCGAGCAGCGCGGCGTTCGCGGGGTTCTTCAGGGCGAAGGCTTCACGGGTGCCCGGCATGGGCCGCTGACCGAACCGGGCCTCCACGCCCGCGCGGCCCACGGCGTTCAGCAGCAGGTCCGTGGCCGTGTTGTCGCTCTGCGAGATCATGCGCGCCGCGAGGTCCCGCAGCGTGTAGCGGCTGCCGGTCGGCGCGTCCTGCAACGTGCCGCTGGGGAGGCTGCGGTCGGCGTCCGTCAGGGTCAGTTCGTCGGTCCAGGCGCGCTGCCCGGCGTTGACCTGCGCCTGCAACTCGGCCAGGATCGCCAGTTTGAAGGTGGACCCGACCGCCAGGGGCCGCGCGGCGTTCAGGGCGACGAGCGGGGCGGCCCCCGATCCGCCCACCTCCTGCACGAGCAGGCTGACCTGTCCGGGCAGCGCGGCAAAGGCGGCACGCGCCTCGTCGGGCGAGCCGAAGGTCACTTCTGGCGTGACGGGCGCAACGACCAGCGCGGTCACGCGGCCCTGAGCGTCCAGCGTGAACTGCCGGACGGTCAGCGGGCCGTTCTCGAAGATCAGGGTGGCGCCGGTCGCACTGAGTTGCACGTCCTGAAGCGGGCCGTACTGGGCGCGCAGGCCGTCCAGGAACGCCTGAAGCTGCTCTGCGGGCAGTGCCTCCAGGAACGCCGGGGCGAACAGCGCCGGGTCCAGCGGCCCCCCGAAGATGCGTTGTAGCAGCTCACGCGGCGAGCCTGCCCCGGTCGCGTCGGCGCTGGCCACCAGCGGCACGAAGCGCAGGCCCGTGAAACGCCCCTGGTTGTCCAGCGCGGCCTGCACGCCCAGTTGTCCCTTCTCGAACACGGCCACGGCCATTCCGCCCTGCATCTCGGTGCGCTGGAAGGCGCCCAGCTGCGCGCGCAGGCCGTCCAGCGCCACCTGAAGCTGCTCGGCACTCAGGGCCGCCTGGAAGTCCGGGGCCAGCCACTCCGCCTGCACCGGCCCGCTGAACAGCCGCGTCACGGCCGACCGGATGTCCGGGGTGGCCTGCGCCTGCGCGGACGCCAGCAGAGAGACGCTCAGGAACACCGGGGCACGCCAGGAAGGTCGCATGGCACCCGGTACGCGGGCCGCCGGGTCCGGGTTCCGCGCCTCTATACTTCGGGGCATGATCGACGCGGCCCAGATAGACCACCTCGCGCAGCTTGCCCGGCTGCACCTGACCCCGGAGGAACGCACCGCCATGCAGGGCGACCTGACCCGCGTGCTGGGGTACTTCGACCTGCTCGGCGAGGCCGACACCAACGGCGTGCAGGAAATGCAGCGCCCGGTCGACCTCGTGAACGTCCTGCGCGACGACGTGCCCGGCGCGGTCTTCCCGCAGGCCGCCGTGACCGCCCTGGCCCCCGAGAGCATGCCCGACGGTCACATCCGCGTGCCCCGCACCGTGGAGGCCGACTGATGACTGGCAGGGCGCTCAGGGGCGGCCCCTCGCTTGACTTGACGGTTGCTGACCGTCTCTGGAGGCTGTGATGCTAGACCTCAAATTCATCCGTGAGAACGCCGGGGCCGTCAGGCACGCCGCGCAGGTCAAGGGCGTGGACATCGACATCGACGACCTGCTGCGCGTGGACCGCGAACTGGTGGACCTGAAGCAGCGCGTGGAAGCCATGCAGGCCGAACGCAACGCCAACGCGAAACTCGTGCCGAAAGCCAGCCCGGAGGAACGCCCGGCCCTGATCCAGAAGGGCAAGGACCTCGCCGAGGAGATCAGGGGCCTGGAACCCGCCCTGCGCGCCCACGAGGACAGCCTGAAGGTCATGCTGCTGCGCGTGCCGAACATCCCGCACCCCTCCGTGCCGGTCGGGAAGGACGACAGCGAGAACGTCGAACTGCGCCGCGAGGGCACGCTGCCCGAGTTCGACTTCACGCCGCTGGACCACGTGGACCTGCTGGAGAAGCAGGGCTGGAGCGACCCGGAGCGCGTGGCCCGCGTGTCCGGCAGCCGCAGCTACCTGCTGAAGGGCGAGGCGGTCATGCTGGAGATGGCGGTCCTGATGTTCGCCATGGACTTCCTGGCCGGGCGGGGCTTCACGCCGCTGTCCACCACCGCCCTGGCCCGCCCGGACGCGTTCGTGGGCAGCGGGCACTTCCCCGGCGGCGAGGATCAGGTGTACAAGATCGAGGGCGACGAACTGATGCTGGCCGGGACCGCCGAGGTCCCCGTGAACAGCCTGTACGCCGGAGAGCAACTCAGCCTGGACCAGCTGCCGGTCACGTTCGCCGCGATCAGCGCCGCGTTCCGCAGCGAGGCCGGATCGGCCGGGCGGGACGTGCGCGGACTGATCCGCGTGCACGAGTTCCGCAAGGTCGAGCAGTACGTGCTGTGCGAGGCCAGCGAGGAAGTCGGCCTGGAATGGTTCGCGAAGATCCTGGGCAACGCCGAGGCACTCCTGGCGGCGCTGGAACTCCCGTACCGCGTCGTGCAGAACTGCACGGGCGACATGGGCGCGGGCAAGGTCCTGATGTACGACATCGAGACCTGGGTGCCCAGCGAGCAGGTGTACCGCGAAACGCACTCCTGCTCGTACCTGGGCGACTGGCAGGCCCGCCGCACCGGCCTGCGCTACCGCGACGCGGGCGGCAAACTGGTGTTCGCGCACACCCTGAACAACACGGGTGTCGCCGCGCCCCGCATCCTGGTGCCGCTGCTGGAAAACCACCAGCAGGCCGACGGGACCATCCGCATTCCCGCCGCGCTGCGCCCCTACCTGGGTGGCAAGGAAGTGATCGGCCAGCCCGTCCGCTGACCGGGAGGAACTGGGGAGTGGGGGTGGCCGACCCACTCCCCATGCCCGTTACGTTCACGGCGTAATGATATGCTGACCGCATGGACATTCCAGCGGAGTTGGTGCACGACACCCAGGCCCGGTTCCTGAACCGCCGGGCGCAGCGGACCGAGCAACTGGAGCGCCTGAACGTGCGCGGCCTGATCGAGACCGATTCCGCCGCGCGGGTCGAGGCCCGCCTCTCGCGGCTGGGCGTGCCCATGCCGGACGCCCGCGCGCTGGTCGAGGGGCACGAACCGCTGGCGGACCTCACTGCGCGCCTGCCGCAGGACACCCGGCAGAACGTGGAACGCCTGCTCGGCGCGAACGACCTGGTGGGCGTGGCGTACCTGGACCTCGCGCGCGCCGCCGCCCGCGCCGTGGCCCGCGTGGTTCTGCGCGACCGGCGGGGCCGCACCACCGGGTACGGCACCGGCTGGCTGTGCAGCCCCCGCCTGCTCATCACGAACAACCACGTCCTGACCGGACCCGACGACGCCCGCACGGCCGCCGCCGAATTCGACTACGAACTGCGCCCGGACGGCACCCTGCGCGACCGCGTGACCCTGCCCCTGGACCCGGATACGCTGTTCCTGACCAGCGAGGCGCTGGACTACACGGTCGTGGCCGTGGGGGGCGACACGGCGCCGTTCGGGTGGATTCCCTGCTTCGGCGGGGCCGACCGCAACGTGCTGGGCGAGGCCCTGAGCATCATCCAGCACCCCAGCGGCGAACCGAAACAGGTGGCGCTGCGCGAGAACCGCCTCGTGGACCGCCTGCCGGACTTCCTGCACTACGAGACCGACACCGCCCCCGGCAGCAGCGGCAGCCCCGTCTTCAACGACGCCTGGGAGGTCGTGGCGCTGCACCACAGCGGCGTGCCCCGCACCGACGCGCAGGGCCGCGTGCTGCGCCGCGACGGGCGGCCCACCGCGCCCGGCGACAGTGACAGCGACATCGACTGGATCGCAAACGAGGGCGTCCGCATCAGCCGCATCCTGGAGGACCTGCGCGCCCGCCCGGACGCCTCGCACCCCCTGATCGCGGAACTGCTCGCCGCGCCCCGCCCGCCCCGCCCCGCTCCCGAGAGGACGATGGCGACGACTCGCTCCGCCCAGGACCGCGCCACCCTGGACCTGGGTGAACTGGACCTGAACGCCCTGAACGCCGATCCGGACGGCCGCGTGACCCTGCCCGTCACGCTCACGCTACGGCTGAAAGCGCCGGAGGGGCGGCCCGCGCCGGGCCGGGACCGCCCGTACCTCGACCCGGCCGACGCGGACGCCGCCCGCGCCTACTACGCCCCGCTGAACGCCGAACTGAACGCCGACGCCACGCCGCAGCAGCGGTTCCTGGCCCTCTCTGAACTCGTGACCGGCACGCACGCCCGCACGCTGGCGTACGCGCCCGCCGAGCAGCTGTACCCCTGGGTGGACGTGTGGCCCGACGGGCAGCTGCGCAGCCTGTACTCGGCCCGCGAGCACACGCCCGCCGAACTGATCGAGGCGGACCGCGCCGCCCAGGCCCGCCGTGACCGTCTCGCCGCCGCCGAGGGCCTGAACGCCGACGCGCTGGAGGACGCCCTGCCGTACAACTGCGAGCATGTCGTGCCGCAGAGCTGGTTCGCGAAGCGGCAGCCCATGCGCGGCGACCTGCACCACCTGTTCGCCTGCGAACCCGACTGCAACTCCTTCCGGGGGAACACGCCGTACTTCGACTTCCCCGACTACGGCGAGGCGATCCGTAGCGACTGCGGCCGCCGCGAACCCGGCGAGTTCGAACCCGCCCACGGCCGGGGCGCCGCCGCCCGCGCCACGCTGTACTTCCTGCTGCGTTACCCCGGCGTGGTCCGCCAGTACGCGCCCCGGCACATTCAGACGCTGCTGGCATGGCACGCCGCGCACCCGCCCGGCGACTGGGAACGCCACCGCAACGCCGCCATTCACGCCGCGCAGGGCAACCGCAACCCCCTGATTGACCACCCGGACTGGGCCGCCACGACCGACTTCACGGAAGGTCTGGGCCGCTGAGCAGCCCCCACGTACGGCCGGGAAAGCAGGGTGCCCGCGCGCACCGGACGCTACACTGACGGCATGACACAACCCCTGACGGACCCGGCCGTGCTGGCCGTGATGGGCGCCACGCCCGACGACGTGCGCGCCCGCCTCACCAAGGAACTCGACCGCTTCGAGGCCCAGCTGCGCACCCGCCACGCCGACTGGACCCGCGTGCAACCGGGCCGCGAGTGGAGCCCCGCGCAGGACGCCGAGCACGTCATCCTGATCAACGACTCCATCTCGCGCGGCGTGGCGCTGCTGCTCTCTGACCGCGAACTGCGCCCCTCGCCCCGCCCGCCCGGCGAGACCACCCCGGACGGCCGCCGCGTCGCCCCGCCCCACACCCGCCCCAGCGAGGCGGGTCTCGCCTGGGAGGACCTGGACACCCGCTGGGCGCAGAGCCGCGCCTCCCTGGAACGCGCCGTGACGGACCTGCGCCCCACGCCGGGCCGCACGCTGTGGCACCCGTTCTTCGGGGAACTGGACGCCATGGACTGGATGCGCATGGTCGCCATCCACCTGAACAACCACCGCAAGCAACTGGAAGCCAGCGCCAGCGCATGACCGACCCTGCCAATCCCACCACCCCGCCTACCAGCACTGCGCCCACCAGCACCCGCACCGACAAGGGCGTGCGCGGCTTCGAACTGGACATCCATGTGGCGTTCACGCAGCCGCTTCCGGCCGCGCAGGCCCGCGCGGCGCTGCTGACCCTGGACGGGTTCACCGTGGACCTGTACCGCCCCCACCCGGCCGCGCTGCACGCCGACCAGTCCGGCGGTGACGCGCCCGACGAGGTGCCCTCGGCCCGCCTGACCGGCCCCCTGCGCGACCCCGAAGCCCTGCGCGCCGGCCTGAGCGCCCTGCTGGGCGGCCCCGCCCGCTACGTGGAAGTCGGCGTGCGCGGCTTCCTGCGCAGCGCCGCCGGGCAGACCGAATGGATGCCCTGGAAACGCAACGCCGTGCTGCCCCGCGCCGACGTGGCGCGCGTGACCTTCGAGGAAGGCGTGCGCTTCGTGCTGGAGTGAGATGGACTCCGATTGAATGGTTCGCCAGAACCGTTCAATCCGAGCGGATGCGAGTAGGAGTAGAACGGACTCTGGGAGTGGAGTTGGCAGCCCGGTGTTCTTCCGGGCTGTCAGCGAAACGGACGGAGTCCGTATGACGTAAGCAGGTATCAAGGGCCGCCCCGCACCTGAATTGAACAGGTGCGGGGCGGCCCGTCCGTCCTGCGCTCAGGCGCTAAGTACACTGCGTTTATCTTTTAGATAAACCGCGCGGAGCGCGTAGCAGAAGAAGTACGTTGAAGCGGGAATGGAGAGATTCCGGCGCTTTCCCGGAATCTCGCAATGGTAGCTTCAACGTACTTAGGCGCTCTGCGGCAGCACCAGCGCGCGGGCCTTCACGCCCGCCTCGAGTGGGTGCAGCGCCAGGATCAGCAGCCGCGTGTCCGGGCGCAGCAGGTACGGCAGGACCGTGTCGTTCAGGGCGTTCAGGGCGCACGCGGCCTCGCCGACCGGCAGGTCACGCAGGACCAGCACGGCGCGGGTGGCGGCCACGTCGGTCCAGATGTCCACGCGGCCCAGCAGGTCCTCGCCGCTGCGGGAACGGTACTCGAATTCATGATGCTGTCTGAGCGGATGCATGGAAGTGGTCTTCTCCTCTGGGTGGATCGGGGGAATGGAGCAGGAAGGCAGGCAGAGGCAGGTGAACGCCGGAAACGGAGGCTACGGAAACAGCCGGAAGCAAGCTGAGGGTGTTGTGACGCACAGCTTAAGCGCTGCGGATGTGTCCTTTGTCCCGCCTGTCTGTGTTCCGTGTGATCCCGCGCGGCCCTGCCGGTCGCCCTGACCGGTCCAGACTGCCGCGCGCCGATCAAACGTGCGTGAAAACGCACGAACTGACCCGCCCGGCCACGTACACTGAAGGGGTGACCACGCCCGTCAGCGAACTGCTGCGCGAGTACCAGGAGTACGTCCTGGCCTACCGCCTGCGCCGCGCCGTGGGCGGCCGGGTCGCGCCGCCCCGCGAGCAGTTGACCGTGGCGCAGTACGCCGCGCTGCGCCTGGAACGCCAGGATCTCGCGCGGTCCCTGATCCGCCGGGGCATGGGCAGCGCGCAGATGCGCCGCCTGGACGACCTGTCCGACGAACTGATGTTCGGCTTCTGGCTGAACCCGGCCGAGGTTGCCGCGTTCCTGCGCGCCGCGATCCGCGAGGGCAGCCACCCCGCGCTGGGCGACCCGGCCGCGTTCGCCGCTCTGCTGACCCCCGCCGAACGCGCCCGCCTGGGTGAGAGCGGCGTGCGGCGCGTGTGTGCCCACCACATCGCCAGTTTCTCGCTGGCGGCGCCCATGCTCGACCCGACCGGCCTGAACGCCGCGTGGCAACGCATTCAGGACAACGAGCCGCCGCTGTTCATCGACGAACTTCAGGCGGTGGGTTCCTGAACGCCGCGCAGCTGTTCGGGGACGCGCTGCGCGCCCTGCTACCCCGCGCCTGCCCCGGCTGCGGCGGGCAACTGGGCCGCGCCGCCGGACTGTGCGCCGCCTGCCGCGCCCACCTGCACGCCCGCGTCGAGGCCCACAGTCCCCTGCGTGTCCAGCCGGTCCCGCACCTCGTGACGCTGGGCGCGTACCGGGGCGTGAACCGCCGCGTGGTGCGCACCCTGAAATTCGGGGAGGCCCGCGACCTCGCTGCCGTGCTGGGCGAGGCCCTCGCGCAAGGTGTGCCCGCCCACTGGAACGTGGGGGCGGTCGTGCCCGTGCCGCTGCACCCGGCCCGGCAGCGGCAACGGGGTTTCAATCAGGCGGAACTGCTGGGCCGCGCCGTGGCCGCGGGGCTGGGCGTGCCGTGCGTGCCGGGCCTGCAACGCACCCGCCACACTGCTCAGCAGGCCCGCCGTCACGCCGCGCAGCGCGAGGACATGCACGGCGCGTTCCGCGCCCGCCCGGACGCACTGCCGGGCGGCCCGGTCCTGCTGATCGACGACGTGTTCACCACCGGCAACACCCTGCTCGCCTGCCAGGACACCCTGAAAGAGGCGGGCGTGACGGAGCTGTACGCCGCCGTCATCGCCCGCTGAGCGCCGGTTCCCCGGTCAGGGCAGTCGTTCGCCCGCCGTGACCGCGTCCGGCAGCCAGTTCTCACGCGGGGGCAGCGGGCAGGTCCAGCCGTCCCCGTACGCGCAGTACGGGTGGTACGCGAGGTTGAAATCCACCCGCACCAGCGCGCCCTCGCCGCCCAGTTGCCGGTCCAGCGCGGCGTCCAGGTAGCGGCCGGCGCCGTACGTGCCGCCCTCGGCCGCGCCGCTCGTGGCGTCCCGGAACGGAATGAACACGCGGGCCGGTTGCTCGTCGCCCAGCGGCGCGAACACGCTCAGGGTCCGCTCGCCGCCCGGCAGGGGCACCGTCACCTGCCCGTAGCGGGCCATGACGCGCGTCTCGCCGGTGTTCGTCTCCAGCGGGAACTCCGCCGCCACGTCCTGCGGCAGGCGGTCGAGCAGCACCGTGAACGCCCACGACTCGTCCGGCGCGAAGTACCGCAGGCCATGGAACGACTTCGGGTCCACCGGGCCGTTCCCGGCCGCGAAATGCTGGTCCTTGCGGTTCCGGAAGTCCAGCACCGCCTCCTCGTACAGACCCACGCTTACCAGTCCACCGTGACGCGCTGCCCGGCGTACTCGACAATGTCGCCCCGGCGCAGTTTGCGGCGGCGGCGGGTCTCGATCTGCCCGTTCAGGCGGACCTCGCCGCCCTGCACGCGGAACTTGGCCTCGCCGCCCGTCTCGACCAGCCCGCGCATCTTCAGGAAGTCCTGCAGGTCGATGGTGTCCGGATCGTAGGGAGAGTAACTGGAATCGGTCATGCCGGGCAGCGTAGCAGGGCGGGCAGCGCGTGGTCTGTAGCGCGCCGCCCCTCCGGCCAGTCAGTGCGCCCTGTTCAGCGTTTTCCCGGTCAGCGCTGGTTGTACTGCTGGCTGAACAGGCGCAGGTCCGCGTCGTCCACCCGGCGGTCCTGGTTCAGGTCGCCGGTCGTGGTGCTCTTGCCGTAGTTGTTCATCAGGATCGCCAGGTCGGTCAGGTCGATGCGGCCGTCGCCGTTCAGGTCCGCGCCGCTCAGGCCGGTGCGGGCGGCGGCGGGCGTCCAGGCACTCAGGCCCAGTTCGCGGGCCAGTTCGGTCTGCACGGCTTCCGCCAGCGGCAGCGGACCGCGCGGGTTGAACTCGATGCGGCGCTCCGTGCCGCTGACGAACACCCGAGCCGCCACGTCCGGGTTGAACGGCGCGGCGCTGGTCCCGCTGCCGCCCAGCGTGAGCAGCGGGCCGCCGCTGGTGTCCAGCGTGACCGGTAGTTCCGGCGTGCTGATCGCCGCCAGTGCCGCCCGCACGGCCTGCGTCAGCGCCTCGCCCTGCGGGCGGAGCTTCACGCTGGCCGCCCCGGCGTGGCCGGTCAGGGCGGCCGCCAGCAGCAGCGTGACCAGTCGGGCGCCCCTCACGGACGGGCCTCCCGCGCGGCCAGGATCGCGGCGCGCAGCTTCGCCGGGTCCGTGATCGCCGCCTCGGGCGTCACGGCAGGGCTGCCGGACGCCGGGGCGGGCGGGGTCACGGCGGGCGCCGCCTCGCCGGACACGGGAACGCCGTTCACGATGACTCCGTTCACGACCGGGTACCACCCCTGGTTGAAGCCCACCAGCGGGCTGTCCAGCCGGGCGGTGTACAGCAGCGCGATCACGTCCTGACCGGCACGCAGGTCCGGCAGGTCCGCCACGCCCTTCAGGAAGTACAGCGTGGGCACGCCCTCCCGCTGCGGCAGTCCGGCCGGGTCGCCCGCCAGGGTTTCCGTGACGGTCAGCGGGTACGCCGCGTACGTCACGCCGCCCTCCTGCACGTCGGCCGGCTGGCCCAGCGTGGCGCGCACGATCACCTCGGCCTTCTTCGCCTGCTGCGCCAGCGTCAGCGTGGGCGCGGTCGTGGCCTGCGCGCCCGGCGGCAGCAGCAGGGCCGGGACCAGCAGCAGGCCCAGCAGCGCGCGGGCCTTCACGGCTGCCCCCCGGAAGCGGGCGGCGTGACCGGAGGCTCGGTCGTGGGCGGCTGGGTGGTCGGCGGCTCCGTGGTCGGCGGTTCGGTCGCGGGCGGCGCGGGCGTCCCGGCCGGAGCAACGTCTGCCGGAACCGTGGTGGCCGGGGCAACCGGCGCGCCGTCCTGCCCGGCCGTACCCGCTGGCGCAGCGGGGGCCTTCTCGGCGGCTTTCTCGCCTGCGGCCTTCTCGGCGGCCGCCTTCTCAGTCGCTGCCTTCTGCGCGCTGGCCTTCGCGGCGGCCTCGTCACGGGCTTTCTGTGCGTCGGGTGTCAGTTTCTCGCTCAGCAGTTTGCCCTGCCCGTCGCGCGCCTCGAAACCCAGGTTGGCCGCTGTCAGGGTCACGGGTTTCGTGACCTTCAGGGTCAGCAGGGCCACGCGCGCGCCGCTGCGGGGCACGTTCTTGAAGCCCACGTCCACCGTCACCCGCTGCCCGTCCTGCCGCCAGAACAGCACGCCGCCGGACTCGCCGGGCTGCGCGGCGCTGACGCTCACGCCCGCCGGGAGGTCCCACACCAGCCGCGCGGCGCGCACCGTGCGGGGAGCGGTGATCGTCACGGGAATGCGGGTGTTGCCGCGAATCTCGCCGCCGGGCAGCGTGGGCGTCAGGCTCAGGGCCGGCAGGTCCTGCACGGTCACGCGGAACTCCTTGCTCTTTGTGCTCAGGTTGGCGTCCGTGACCTCCACCGTGAACGCGAAGGTGCCGGTCCGGGTGGGCGTGCCGCTCAGGGTCAGGCCGCTCAGTTTCAGGCCCGGCGGGAGCGTGCCGCCCGTCACGCGCGCTGCGTACGGTCCCGCGCCGCCCGCCACGGTGACGGGCGCGGAGTACGTCTCGTTCACGTACAGGGGCGGCATGCCGGACGGACTGTCGGCGAAGTACAGGATGTCGGTCGCGCTGCTGGCGGACGAACCCGTGATCTCCTGCCCACACGACGCGAGCGGAACGGTCAACAGACCTGCCAGGACCACCCGGGCGGCCACGCGGTGAAATGCCATATGCCCCGCAGTGTACCCGCCGCCGCCCGCCGGGGCGGTGAGATTCGCAGAGATTCGCATGACATCCGCCCCGGCGGGGGCCGGGCAGCGGGAATCGTCGCGCATCCCAGCGTTCCGGGCGGGGGCGCGGGATTAGACTCGGGGGCATGACTTCACTGCCAACTACTGCGCTCGCCCACGCGCTGCCCGCCGCGCCCCGCGTGGGCGAGCGCCTGGGCCGTTACACCGTCGAGCGGGTCGAGACCCTCCCGGAAATGCAGGGCACGCTGGTGCTGCTGTCGCACGAACTGGGCGCCCGGCACGCGCACGTGATCCGCGACGACGACAACGCCGCGTTCTCCGTGACCTTCCCGACCGTCCCGAAGGACAGCACGGGCGTGGCGCACATCCTGGAGCACATCGTCCTGATGGGCAGCCAGCGTTACCCGGTGCCGGACCCGTTCTTCGCGATGCTGCCGCGCAGCCTGAACACCTTCATGAACGCCATGACCAGCAACGACTGGACCACGTACCCGTTCAGCACCCGCAACGAGCAGGACTTCTTCAACCTGCTGTCGGTGTACCTGGACGCCACGTTCTTCCCGCTGATGCGCTACGAGTCCTTCCGGCAGGACGGGCACCGTTTCGAATTCCAGACGCCCGACGATCCCACGACCCCGCTGAAGTTGCAGGGCGTGGTGTACAACGAGATGAAGGGCGGCATGGCGAACCCCGGGTCCGTCATGTGGCGGGCGTTCGGGAAGGCGCTGTACCCGGACCTGACGTACGCGAACAACTCCGGCGGCGCGCCCGAGAACATCCCGGAACTGACCTACGAGAACCTGCGGGCCTTCCACGCGGCGCACTACCACCCTAGCAACGCCTTCTTCTACACCTACGGGAAACTCCCGCTGGAGCGCATCCTGGACGCCATCGAGGCGCACGTCATGGGGCAGTTCACGGCGCAGGTGCTGGATGTCAGCATTCCCGACCAGACGCCGTTCACCGCGCCGCGCAGCGAGCGGGCCGAGTACCCCGGCACCGACACGGAACGCGGCTCGCAGGTCAGCGTCCTGTGGAAACTGGGCCTGAGCAGCGACGCCGACGCCAACCTGCGCTGGAGCGTCCTGAGCGACGTGCTGCTGGGCAACCCGGCCGCGCCCCTGACCCGCCCGCTGATCGAGTCCGGGCTGGGCGCGGGCCTCGCGGACCTCAGCGGTTACCGCGACTCGTTCCGTGAGGGGGCGTTCGCGGTGGGCCTCAAGGGCCTGGGGGCCGGGCAGGTACAGGCCGTCGAGACGCTGGTCCTGGACACCCTGCGCGCTGTCGCGGAGGGAGGCATCGATCCGGAGCTGATCGAGAGCAGCCTGCACCAGTTCGAGATCGGGCAGAAGGAAGTCAGCAACGCCGGGTACCCGTTCGCGCTTCAGGTGATGTTCCGGATGCTGGGGCCGTGGCTGTACGGCGGCGACCCGCTGACCGGCCTGCGCCTGGAAGCCGAACTGGACCGCCTGCGCGCCGACCTGAACGCCGGGCGCGTCTTTGAACCCATGATCGAGCGGGAGCTGCTGAACAACCCGCACCGCGTGACGCTGGAACTCGCGCCGGACCCGGAACTCGCCGCGCGCACCGAGGCCGACGAGCAGGCCCTGATCGATCGCCTGAGCGCGGGCTTCACCGACGAGGACCGCGCGCGCATCGTGACCGAGAGCCTGCGCCTCAAGGAGTTGCAGGCGCAGGAACACCCGCTGGACACCCTGCCCACCCTGAGCCTCTCGGACGTGCCGCCCAGCGTGCCGCGCGTGCCGTACCACACCGGGCAGGCGGGGGCCGCGCTGATCGCCCGCATTCCCCAGCCGACCGGCGGCCTGACCTACCTGGACGTGCAGGTGCGCCTGCCCGACGTGCCGGACGACCTGCTGGACGCCCTGCCGCTGTACGCCTTCGCCGTCACGCGCGGCGGCGCGGCCGGGCAGGACTACGCAGCCATGGCGCGCCGCATGGAGGCCGTCACGGGCGGCGTGAGCGCCAGCGTCAGCGCCGGCGTGCGCCCCGACGACCTGAACGCCCTGCGCCTGAGCCTCAGCTTCAGCGGCAAGGCCCTGGCCCGCAACGCCCCCGCCCTGACCGAGGTGATCCGCGATCTGCTGGCCGCGCCGGAATTCACCCGCGACCGCCTGGAACAACTGCTGCGCCAGCGACTCGCGGGCCTGAAGGCCAGCGTCGTGCAGAGCGGCAACGCCTACGCCGAACGGCTCGCCGGGGCGCAGGTCAGTCCCGCCGGGGTCCTGGGCGAACGCTTCGGCGGCCTGAGCGCCCTGAACACCCTCAAGGGCATCGTGGAAGGCCGGGCCGTGGAGGGTCACAGCGGCGGCATCAGCGGTCTCGACGACCTGATCGCCCGCTTCGGCCGCATCCGCGACCTGATCCTGACCGGCACGCCCGTCCTGGCCCTGACCGCCACCGAACCGGACCTGAACCTGGACCTGAGCGGCGTGACGGACCTGTTCACGGGCAGCGCCCCCGTCGGCCGCCCCGCCCCCACTCCCGCCCCCCGCCGCCCGCAGGCCCGCACGACCGACTCGCCCGTCGCGTTCAACGCCGTGGCGTTCCAGACCGTGCCGTACACCCACCCGGACAGCCCGGCCCTGCTGGTCCTGTCGCGCCTGCTGCGCAGCAACTACCTCCTCAAGGAAATCCGCGAGAAGGGCGGCGCGTACGGCGGCGCCGCCAGCTTCGACACCCGCGAGGGCGTGTTCGCCATGAGCAGCTACCGCGACCCGAACATCGCCCGCACCTACCGCGTGTTCCGCGACGCCCGCGCCTTCCTCGACACGCCCCTGGGGCAGCGCGAACTGACCGAGGCGATCCTGGGCGCCAGCAAGGTCCTCGATCCTCTCACCAGCCCCGACACGGCCGGACGCATGCGCTTCTACAGCGATCAGGCCGGCTACACGCCCGAGGTGCAGGACGCCTTCAAGGCCCGCCTGCTGGCCGTCACCCTCGACGACCTGCGCCGCGTCATGGACACCTGGCTGACGCCCGACCGCGCCGCGTACGCCGTCGTCACGGGCCGCGACCCCAACGACGACACCCTGAACGAACTCGGCCTGACCTTCGACGTGCAGGGCGTGTAACAGGGGAGAGAGTACGAAAGGCAGTGGGGGACGGCTCCAACCGCCCCCCACTGCCGGACACAACGGAAAAGGCCCGCACGGATCTGGTTCTGTGCGGGCCTGCTCTGTTCTCAGTGGGTGGCGGTCAGCAGCGCGGGCGTCCGATCAGGATGCATCCCACTGCCTTCTTCCCACTTTCTTCCCTGGTTCAGCTCCAGTTCCAGACGGTGGGTTCGAACTCGTAGGAACCCTCGCCCAGGCGGCGCAGGTGCCCGATGGCGTGGAACGGGAAGTGGTACCCCGTGACCCACAGTTTGCCGTTCACGATCCGGTCGAAGATCTCCTGACGGGTCTGCGCGGCCTGATCGCCGTTCGTGTCGAACCCCACGTACGCGCCCCTGTGCTTCAGCGAGATCAGGAAGTGCCCGCCGGCGTCCCCCAGGATCATGATGCCCTGCCCGGCACTCTGCGCCAGGACGCTCAGGTGGTTCAAGGTGTGGCCGGGCGTGGCGACGGTCGTCAGGCCCGGCACGATCTCCTGGCCGGGCTGAATCAGCTTGAACTGGTCTTTCAGGGCGATCAGGTTGTTCTTCACGGCGTCGTTCGGGTTGGCCTGCGTGGCCCAGAAGTTGAATTCGGCCTCGCCCATGACGTGCTGCGCGTTCGCGAAGGTGGGTTTCCCGGCGGTGGTCAGGCCGCCGATGTGGTCGCCGTGCCCGTGCGTGATGAACACCACGCTGACGGTGTCCGGTTCGATCCCCGCGCGGCGCATGTTGGCCACGAGTTGCCCGTTGGCGCCGCCCCGACCGGTGTCGATCAGGATGCGTTTGCCGTCCAGTTCGACCAGCACCGGGTTGAAGTGGTTGACGGTGTCGGTGGCCGCCACGCTGTACTCGGCCAGGGTCGCCATGAATTCGGCCTGACGGTCCGGGTTCGCGCCCCAGGTGGGCAGCAGTGCGGCCAGCGGGGTGGTGCCGTCGCTGATGACGGTGACGGTCATGTCCCCGATCTTCTGGCGGTAGAAGCCGTTGCCGTTCATGGCGGTGGGGGCCGCCGGGGCAGGTGCGGCCGTCTGCGCAGACGCCAGGGGCGCGGCGGCGGCCAGTGCCCCGGCCGTGCCGAGCAGGCGCAGGGCGTCGCGGCGGGTGGGGCCAGTGGTGAGGTCAGTGGCCGTGTCGGTCTTGGTGCGGGGCTTGGTCATGGCGGTACCTCGGTCAGTGGAGTGAGGAGCGGACACCTGGGGAGGACATCCGGGAAGGCGACTGGATGGACGGGCAGGCAGACCCCTTCACGTTAAGGGACTGCCGACCCGCCAGAAAGCAGTCGCGCACACGCCCAGACCTTCAGCGACCATTCATGATCCAGACTCGGGTTGAATGGACTGCAAAGGCCATCCAACCCGAGTCCGGATCAGTGGTGGCGTAGCCAGTCCAGCAGTTCCGCGCTACCCAGCGGCGGCGTGATCGCGTACCCCTGCGCGGCGTCGCAGCCCAGGCCGCGCAGCACGTCCAGCTGATCGGGGGTCTCCACACCCACCGCCACCACGTTCAGGCCCAGGCGGTGCGCCAGGTCGATGGTGGCCTGCACCAGCGTCAGGGACTTGTCGTCGCCGGGCAGGCGGGCCGTCAGGGTGGGGTGCAGTTTCACGGCACTCAGCGGGAAGCGCGTCAGCGAGGCGAGGCTGCTCGCGCCGTCCCCGAAGTCGTCCACGCTCAGGCGCGCGCCCAGGGACCGCAGTTGCTCCAGCAGGCCCAGCGTCTCCTGACTGTGATCGAGCAGGCTCCCGGCGGCCACCTCGATGTCCGGTGCGCCCTCGGCGGACAGCAGCGGCAGCAGGCGGCGCAGGCCACTGCTGCGGCGCAGTTCCTCCAGGCCCAGGTTCACGCTGACCGTCCAGTCCGCGAAGCGTTCCGGCAGGGCCGCGCGTACCGCCGAGCGGCCCAGCACGGCCTCCTGCACCACCCACTCGCTGATGCTGGTGATCAGGTCGCTGCGGCTCGCCAGGTCCAGAAAGCGGTTGGGGCTCAGCATGCCCAGCGTCGGGTGGTTCCAGCGCAGCAGCGCCTCGGCACTCACCGCCCGGCCCTCGCGCAGCGAGATGGCCGGCTGGTACAGCAGCGTGAACTGCTCGCCCTCGACCGCGCCGCGCAGCGCCTCTTCCAGTTCGAAGGCGCGGGCCACCTGCTCGCGCAGGTCCGGGTTGAACACGCTGACCTGATCGCGGCCCTGGCGTTTGGCGTGCTGCATGGCCACCTCGGCGTCCCCGAGGGCCGCGTCGCCCGGCGCGCCCGCCTTCAGGGCCGCGACACCCAGCGCCACGCTGACCGCCACGTCCCGCTGACCCACCCGCAGCGGCACCTGCTGCAACGTGGCCCGCACCCGCCCGGCCGCGCCCGCCGCGTCCACGCCGGGCAGCGTCACCGCGAAGGAATCGTCGGCCAGTCTGGCTGCCAGTCCGCGCTGCTCGTTCGCCATGTCGTTCAGGCGGGCCGCCACCTGAATCAGCAGGCGGTCGCAGCCGGTACGGCCCAGCGCGGCGTTCAGCGCCCCGAACCCGTCGATGTCCAGGCACACGACCGTCCCGGCCTCCGGAACGGCGTTCAGCGCCTCGCGCAGGCCCGTGCGGTTCAGCAGACCCGTCAGGGAATCGTGCCGCGCGTCGTGCCGGATCTTCGCCTGCGCGCGGCGCAGCGCCGTCAGGTCCCTCAGGGTCAGCAGCACGCTGCCGCGCGCCCCGCCCGCCTCGCCGCCCACGCCCGTGGCGCGCAGTTCCATCTGCCGCACCGTGCCGTCCGGCAGCGCCAGCAGCACCTCCCGGCGGAAGGGCAGGGTCACGTCCTTCCATTCCGGCACGACCAGCGGGTCGCCCTCGGGCGTGAACATCCGCACGCCCAGTTCACCCAGCACCCGCGACACGCCCAGCCCCACCAGCCGCGCGGCCTCCACGCCCAGCAGCGCCGACGCCCGCTCACTGACCAGTTGCGCGCGGCCCAGGTGATCGACCAGGATCGTGGCGTCCTCGGAGAGGGCCAGCACCTGCGTCATCACGCCCAGCGGCGCCCGCCCGTCCCGGCTGCCCGCCGCGCCCTCGGCGACCAGCAGGCCCTCCTCGGTCGTGCGGCGCACGCTGAGGGTCAGGGTGCCGCCCCCCTGCAATTCCACGTCCGCGCGGGCCGCGCCGCCCGTCGCGGCCAGCCGCACCAGATCCCGCACCGTGTCGGACGGCACGTGCGCGAAGCACGGCCACGCCCACAGCGGCGCGCCCGTCACGACCGGCGACGCCGCCGGAAGCAGTTCCAGCAGCCCGTGACTGGCCTGCAACACCGCCCCCGACTCTGACAGCAGCGCCGACGGCGTGTCGGTATCCAGCAGCGCCGACACCCGCGCGGCCCGCTCGTACTCGCCCGTCACGTCCTGCAGGGTCAGCATGACGCCCGCCACGGACCCCCCGTAGTACGGGCGGGCCTCGCCGCGCACCCACACCAGCCCGCCCGCGCGGCGCACCTGCTCGTCCGGCAGGCGCACCGACCGGCCCGCGCCCGCCTGCGACAGCACCTCCAGGAACGCCGGGCGGCCCGCGAAGACCTCCTGCACCCCGTGACCCACCACCTGCGCCTCGGACAGACCGAACAACTCCAGGAACGGCCGGCTGACCTTCCGGAACGCCAGTTCCGACGTCAGCCACGCCGTCGCCACCGGCAGTTGCGTGACCAGCACCTCCGTCTCGCGGTTCGTGCCGTCCACGCGCGCGGCGGCCAGCAGCATGGTCAGCACCTGCACCGCCGCCTCGGGAATCACGCCCGACTCGGCCCACAGCAGGCCCAGCAGCGCTCCGTCCCGCGTGAGCCACGTCATCTCGCCCCGGTCGAACCACTCGTCGGGCGGCACGAGGTCCGGCCCGACCGACACGGCCGCCGCGTCGGCCCGCACGCGCAGCACCTCGTCACCCAGGGAAGCCAGCAGCGTCGCCTGCGGCGCATGCACGCGCAGCAGATCACTCAGGGTCGCGTGAACGGCAGAAAAAGCAGCAAGTGGAGTCACTTCGGGGTTACCTCGCGTTCCGGGCCAGGGGCATGAACGCATGAAAGACGTGAACGGGAAGGCGGCGGGCAGCACTCACGTCAAGAATCCTGCCACGGCAACTCTTACGGGCTTCATGCAAGGCCCGCCCGCCCGCACCCACACGGATCGCCTCTGTGCTCCAGCCCCCCCTAGCCTGCCGTCTGTTCTGCCGCGCGTTCTGCCGAGCGCGCCACCAGCCGCGCCTCCCAGCCCGCCCCCAGGTACAGGCCCGGCTCGACCGGACTGCTGGCCGCCACCACCCGCGCGACCAGCGCCCCGTCCGGATCACCCAGCGCCCGCGCCTCTCCGGCGCCCACCACCGCCTCGCGCAGCAGCACGCCCGCCCCCACCGCCCAACCCAGCAGGCCAGACAGCGCCGCCCCGCCCGCCGCGCCGAACGCCGGACCGAACGACCACGCCACCGGCACCACCCGCCCCGACCCGCCCGCGCCCACCAGCGACCCTGCCAGCAGCAGCGCCCCGTACCCCGCGCCCACCCGCTCGCCCGTCCGGTCCGTGACCAGCACCAGCCGCGACCCGCCCAGCGTGCCGCGCACCTCCGGGCGGCCCACGTACTCCAGCACGGCGTCCAGTGTCTCCAGCGGCGCGCCCGGCACGCCCAGCGGATCGGTGATGTTCATGCCGCAGTGTAAGCCCCGCCCCGACGAGCGGCCGGGGCCGGGCCTGCAACCCCCCTCACGGCGCGCACACCGCCCGGCGCACTATTCTGCAACCCATGAAGCAGAAGCTCTCCACCCTGGTCGCCCAGGCACGCGGAGGCCGGGTCATCCGCACCCCCTTCCTCGACAGTGACGACATCGACCGCCGCCTCCTGACCGGCGACGACCTCAACCACCGCATCGCCGGCGGCTTCCCCGACGCCCGCCGCGTCATCCTGACCCTGCACCCCGCCCACATCCCCGAAGTGGACAGCGGCGTGCAGGTCTACCACGTCACCCCCGAAGACGCCGCCCCCCACTGGGACGTGCAGGACTTCAGCGTGCACCTGCGCCGCCTCGGCCTCGACGAGGACCAGCTCGGCGACCTGCGCGAGGACCGCAGCGGCTTCCTGATCGCCGCGACCGGCAAGGCCGCCCAGACCATCGCCGACCTCACCGAACTCAGCGGCCGCCACGTCACCGTCGCCCCCATCGGCGAGAGCGCCGGCAAGAGCAGCAAGGTCCGCGAAGTCGTCGTGCCCAGCATGCGCGTCGACGTGGTCGGCGCCAAAGGCTTCGGCGTCAGCCGCGCGTACTTCCAGCAGGGCATCGACGGCGGCAAAGTCCGCCTGAACGGCGCCCCCGCCCGTGCCAGCAGCGAAATCCGCGAAGGCGACAGCCTCAGCGCCGACGGCCTCGGCCGCATCGACTTCAAACGCGTCGTGAACGAAACCCGGCGCGGCAACTACAAAGTCGAACTCGACGTTCACAAATGACCCCCCCACAAATGACCCCCCCACAAGTGACGCCCCGCCCGTGATCGACCTCACCACCCGCAACCCCACCCTGCAACCCGAACAACTCACCCACGACCTCACCCCCAGCCACCGCTACCAGCACGTGCGCCTCGACACGTACGCCCCCAACCCCGACTACCCCAGCCAGGCGCAGGCCCGCACCGCCATCCAGGCATTCCTGAAAGGCGCGCAGGTCCGCCCCGGCGGCTTCCGCCTGTTCCGCCGCGCCAAACCCGAAGGACGCGGCCTGTACCTCGACGGCGGCTTCGGCGTCGGCAAAACCCACCTGCTTGCCAGCGCCTACCACGCCACCGACGGCACCCGCGCCCTCATGAGCTTCCAGGACCTCATGTACATCATCGGCGCACTCGGCATGACCCGCGCCACCGACGCCTTCCGCACCCACGACCTCCTCCTCATCGACGAATTCGAACTCGACGACCCCGGCAACACCCACATGGCCAACACCTTCCTCGGGCAACTCATGCCCGGCGGCACCAGCGTCATCGCCACCAGCAACACCGAACCCGGCGCCCTCGGCCAGGGACGCTTCAACGCCAGCGACTTCCAACGCCAGATCCAGGGCATCGCCGACCGCTTCGACACCTACCGCATCGACGGCCCCGACTACCGCCAGCGCGGCGTACGCCCCGAAGACACCATGACCCCCGACGAGTACAGCACCTGGGAAGCCCGGCAGAACCCCGCCACGCTCGCCCGCCTCAGCTACCGCGACCTCAGCCGCCACCTGCTGAACGTCCACCCCAGCCGCTTCAGCCGCCTCCTGCAAGACGTGCAGGCCGTCGCCATCACCGACCTGACCCCCACCCCCGACCAGAACGTCGCCCTGCGCTTCGTTCACTTCATCGACAAACTCTACGACCTCGGCCTGAACGCCACCTTCACCGGCACCAGCCTCACCGCCCTGTTCAGCGACACGTACCGGCACGGCGCGTACGCCAAGAAGTACAGCCGCTGCCTGTCCCGCATGTCCGAGATGCTTCAAGAGGCCCGACAGTAGGGGAGGGCCGGTTCCTGGGTGGGCGCCTGCGGCGGGCTGCCCCACCCCCCAGCCCCCATCCCCAGGGGGGACGGGGGAGCTTGCGTTGGCACTGGGCAGGTATTTCGCGGGCGTTCGTGGTGGGGATTGGGCGGGGACGGCCACGCCTCACACGCCATCCTTCGACTTCGCCGCGTGCGCCCCGCGCGCTTCGCGCACGACGGGCTTGGTGGTGACGACGGTTACGTCAGCCAGCCTCCTGGCTCCCCTTGAGGGGAGCTGTCAGCGAAGCTGACTGAGGGGTCGCCCTTCCACCCTGCTCCCCCCGCTTTACGCGCTGCGGCGGCTGCGTTTTTCGGCTTCGATGGCGCGTTGCAGGTCCTGGATCTGGCGGAGCATGTCGAGTTGCTGGGCGGGTGGGGCGGTCGGGAGTTGGGTTTTGAGGGTGGTGACCTCGGCGCGCAGCGCGTCGATGCTCATGCTGACCTGAATGTCGTCGACGGCGGTGGCGGCGTACGCGCCGACTTTCTGTTCGTACTGGTGGCTGTTCTCGCGGCTGATGCTGCCGGCGTCGCGGCCTTCGAACATCAGGCGGATCAGGAGTTGCTCCTCGGGTTGCCCGCGGAAGATGTCCAGCACGTCGTCGGGATTCTGGGCGCCCTGGAGGGCCAGCATGACCTTGCGGACCATCTCGTTACGCCAGGGGGTGGTGCCGTCCAGCTTGGCGCGGAGGCTGGGGTCGACCAGCAGTTGCCGCAGCAGGGCCATCTCGCGGTCCTCCTCGCCCCGGTGGTTGCTCATGCCCGCAAGGTGCGTGTCGGTCAGGACGCGGCGTTTGGCCTTGCTGGCAATCCATTCCAGCAGCGCTTCGGGTTTGATGCCCAGCGTCTCGCACGCGGCGGTGCGCACGCCCTCGGCGATGTCGTCGAGCGGGTCGAGGTTCTGCATGCGCGGCAGGAGTTCCATCAGGATGCGGCGTTTGCCCTCGCTGGTGCCCACGCCGTGCTTCTCGATGGCGGCCTGCACGCGGTAGTGCACCTCGTCCAGGCCGCCGCCGATGGCCTCACGCAGCTGCTCGTCCCCTCCGAACAGGAGGGTGTCGGCGGGGTCCTTGCCGCTGGGCACACTGGTGGCCCGCACGCGGAACTTGGCGCCCAGCACCTGATCCAGCCCGGACAGCGTGGCTTTCAGGCCCGCCTCGTCACGGTCGAACAGCAGCACGAGGCTCTGCGCGCCCAGCCGTTCCAGCAGCGTGGCGTGCTCGGCGGTCAGGGCGGTGCCCAGGCTCGCCACGGCACCCGTGAAGCCGTGCTGGTGCATGGTGATCACGTCCATGTACCCTTCCACGACCGTCAGTTCCGCGCCGCTGCCCAGCCCGGCGCGGGCCTTGTCCAGCCCGTACAGCAGCTCACCCTTCCGGAACGCATCCGTTTCCGGGGTGTTCAGGTACTTCGGTTTGCTGTCGTCCAGCACCCGCCCACCAAAGCCCACCAGTCGCCCCAGATGATCGCGGATGGGGAACATCACGCGCCCACGGAAGCGGTCGTACACCCGCCCGGACTCCGGGTTCTCGATCAGCAGCCCGGCCTCCAGCAGTTGCCGTTCCGTCAGGCCCTTCACGCGCGCGTGCTTCAGCAGGCCGTCCCAGCCCTCGGGCGCGAAGCCGATCTCGAACGACTCGATGGTCGCGTCCGTCAGGCCACGCCGCCGCAGGTACGCCAGCGCCCCCTCACCCGCCACGCCCGTCAGGTGCTCCCGGAAGTACGCCAGCGCGAACGCGTTCACGTCGTACAGGTCGCGGTTACTGCGCTCCCCGTACTTCGCCTCGACCTGCACCCCGGCCCGCTCCGCGAGTTTGCGCAGCGAATCCCCGAAACTCAGGTTCTCCGTGCGCTGCACGAAACTGAACACGTCCCCGCCCGCCTTGCAGCCGAAACAGTAGAAGTACCCCTGATCCGTATCCACCTGAAACGAAGGCGACTTCTCCTTATGAAACGGACACAGCCCCTTCAGGCGACCCTTCCCGGCAGGGGAAAGGCGCACGTACTCACCCACCACCTCCGCAATGTTCAAGCGTGAACGAACCTCTTCTTTCGTTCCCATGCACCCTCACCCCCCCCCGCACAGGCCGCCCGCACAACAGCGCAGGCGGCCCGGTAGACCCGCAGTGTACCCCACCCCCCACCCACACCGCTACACCCCGAAATGTGCGTCTGACACGAACAAAAACATGAGAGCCACGGCGCGGCCCGTGCAGCACGCACCCACCCACGTGAACGCACGCCCAGCACTCCCTTCAGACCCCATGACCACCCCTGAAGGCCCCCCTCACGCCCCCCACCCCCCCACACGCCACGCTGAACCCATGCCCACCGACACCAACACCAGCTACAAAGTCAGCCAGAGCAACACCACACACGGCCAGGACGGCGAACACCATCTCGCACGCGGCCAGCACAGCAGCATGCGCCTGTGGCACAACGAACAACCCAATCCCGACAAACCCGAACACACCCACGACTACGAAACCCTCGGGTACGTCATCAACGGCAAAGTCGACCTGATCATCGACGGACAGGCCATCCCCCTCCAGAGCGGCGACTCCTACTTCGTGCCCGCCGGCACCCCCCACACCTTCCGCGTCACCGAAACCCTGACTGCCGTCGAAGTGAACACCCCCGGCACCGACAAGTAAGCCGCCCCCACCCGAACACCCCTCACCCTTCCGGCGCTTCGCGCCTCTGCTGCGCAGCTCTGCGAGTCCCTCCCTCTCCCCACGGAGAGGGACTTTTCACGCCCCGACTCAAGCCCCGCTCAACCCCTAATGAACCCCCCTTCAGCCCCCCATCACGCCCCCCACCCCCCCACACGCCACGCTGAACACATGACCGACCAACCCCTGAAAGGCAAAACCATCGCCATCCTCGCCGCCGACGGCGTCGAACAGGTCGAACTCGTGAAACCCCGCGAAGCCCTGGAAGCCGCCGGGGCCACCACGCACCTCATCAGCCTCAAAGCCGGGCAGATCCAGAGCATGAAAGGCGACATGGAACCCCAGGACAAGTACGACGTGGACCACACCGTCACGCAGGCCAACCCCAGCGACTACGACGGCCTCCTCCTGCCCGGCGGCACCGTCAACCCCGACAAACTCCGCCTGGACCCCTACGCCATGAAGTTCGTCCGCGCGTTCTACGACCACGGCGCACCCATCGCCGCCATCTGCCACGGCCCCTGGAGCCTCAGCGAAACCGGCATCAGCAAAGGCCTGAAAATGACCAGCTGGCCCAGCCTGAAACACGAACTGTGCCTGACCGGAGCCGACTGGGTCGACGAACAGGTCGTCGTGGACAGAGGCATCGTCACCAGCCGCAACCCCGACGACATCCCCGCCTTCAACGCCAAAATGATCGAAGAATTCCAGGAAGGCGACCACAGCAGCAAACGCTGAAGACGCAGACCAGACAGCACAGATGGGCGGGGGGCCGCACTCCACACCGGGGCGCGGCCCCCCGCCCTGTTCCCCCGGTCCTGTCCGTACACTGCACCCCATGACCCGACCCTGGCTCGTCACCGGCCTGACCGGCACCCTCGCCCCTCACGTCGCCCACGCCCTGCAAGCACAGGAGCACACCGTCACCGGCTGGGACCGCCACACCACCCCCGCCGACGACAGCGCCGCCGCGCACGCCTACCTGCAAGCCCTGAACCCCCAGGGCATCCTGCACCTCGCGCTCGGCAGTGAAGCCTGGGCGCACGCCCTCGCCGCGCACGCCCACGCCACCGGCATCCCCTTCGTCCACACCAGCACCGCCATGGTCTACAGCGCCCAGGCCGGTGGCCCCCACCACCCCACCCAGCCTGCCCAGCCCGACAGCGACTACGGCCACCACAAAGCCCGCACCGAACACGCCATCCGCACCGCTAACCCCCACGCCGTCATCGCCCGCATCGGCTGGCAGATCCACCCCACCGCCACCGGCAACAACATGACCCAGCAACTCCAGGCGCAACACGACCAGAACGGCGTTATACGCGCCAGCCGCCACTGGACCCCCGCCACCTCGTTCATGACCGACACCGCCCACGCCCTCGCTACCCTCGCGCAGGACGGCACCACCGGCACCGTCCACCTGGACAGCAACGCCCACGACGCCCTCACCTTCCCGGAACTCGTGCGCGGCCTCGCCCGGCACCTGAACCGCGACTGGGTAGTCGAGGAGACGGACGACTACACGCACGACCAGCGGCTCGTGGACGACACCACCCGCCTGCCCAGCCTGCGCGAACGCCTCGGGCTGGCGTAAACGTCACTTGAGATCAGTAGGCGCCTATTCCGGCTGAGTTGCATGCTGCCCCACCCCCCAGCCCCCTACCCCAGAGGGGCAGGGGGAGTGGTCGCTGCGCTCGGCAAGAGTTTCTACTGCCGCGCCGCACCTGTAACGGGCGGTGACGTATCCGGCCTCGACGCCATCCTGCCGACCCCATTGGAAGGCCCGCGCGCTTCGCGCACGACGGCTCGGGGCTGGCGTCCCCCCAGTAGTCAGGACTGAATGGGGCACAGAAGAAAGCCTCCCTATTGGGGAGGCTCTCTGATTTACGGACGCTCAGGGCTCACGCCTCGATGTAGTCCTCGACGGGTGGGCAGCTGCACACGAAGTTTCTGTCGCCGTACACGTTGTCCACGCGGTTGACGCTGGGCCAGTACTTCCACTGCTTCTGCGTGGCGGTGGGGTAGGCGGCGGTTTCGCGGCTGTACGCGCGGTTCCAGTCCATGTCGATCAGGTCGGCCTGGGTGTGGGGCGCGTGCTTCAGCGGGCTGTCGGCGGCGGTGATCAGGTCGTCCTGCACGTCCTGAATCTCGCGGCGGATGCCGAGCATCGCCTGGATGAACCGGTCGAGTTCCGCTTTTGGTTCACTCTCGGTCGGTTCGATCATGAGGGTGCCGGGCACGGGGAAGCTCATGGTGGGCGCGTGGAAGCCGTAGTCCATGAGGCGCTTGGCGACGTCCTCCTCGGTTATGCCACTGGCGGCTTTCAGGGGGCGCAGGTCGATGATGCACTCGTGCGCCACGCGGTCGTTCCGGCCCGTGTACAGGACGGGGAACGCGCCTTTCAGGTGGTGGGCGATGTAGTTGGCGTTCAGCAGGGCGACCTGCGTGGCGACTTTCAGGCCGCGTGCGCCGAGCAGGCGGATGTACAGGTAGCTGATGGGGAGGATGCTGGCGCTGCCGTACGGTGCGGCACTGACGGCCCCCGTGCTGCTGTCGCTGGTGGGGCGCACGGCGTGGTTCGGGAGGAACGGGGCGAGGTGCGCCTTCACGCCGATGGGGCCCATGCCGGGGCCGCCGCCGCCGTGGGGGATGGCGAAGGTCTTGTGCAGGTTCAGGTGAGAAACGTCGCTGCCGATCAGGCCGGGTTTGGTCAGGCCGACCTGGGCGTTCATGTTCGCGCCGTCCAGGTACACCTGCCCGCCGTGCTGGTGGATCAGTTCGCACGCCTCGGTCACGCGTTCCTCGTACACGCCGTGCGTGCTGGGGTACGTGATCATCAGCGCGCCCAGGTTCTCGCTGTGCTTCTCCGCCTGGGCTTTCAGGTCGTCCATGTCGATGTTGCCGTCCGCGTCGGTCTTCACGACCACGACCTGCATGCCCATCATGGCCGCACTGGCGGGGTTCGTGCCGTGCGCGGATGCGGGAATCAGGCAGATGTTCCGGTGCGCCTCGCCGCGACTCTCGTGGTACTTGCGGATGACCAGCAGGCCCGCGTACTCACCCTGCGCGCCGCTGTTCGGCTGGAGGCTCACGGCGTCGTACCCGGTGATGTCCGCCAGCCACGCCTCCAGTTCCGCCAGCATCTCCGCGTACCCTTCCGTCTGATCCTTGGGCGCGAAGGGGTGAAGCTGGCCGAACTCGGGCCACGTCACGGGAATCATTTCCGTCGTGGCGTTCAGTTTCATGGTGCAGCTGCCCAGCGGGATCATGCCGTGCGTCAGGCTGTAATCCTTGTTCTCTAGGCTCTTCAGGTAGCGCAGCATGCCGTGCTCGCTGTGATGCGTGTTGAACACCGGGTGCGAGAGGTAGTCCGAGGTGCGCTTCAGCCCGGCGGGGATGCCGTCCACAGCCTGAGCGTCCAGCGCCAGCACGTCGGCGGCGCTGCCCGTGATGACCTCGATCAGGTCGCCCAGATCGGCCACGGTGACGGTCTCGTCCAGGCTGACGCTGACGCGGTTCTCCTCGTAGCGAAGGTTGATGCCCTTGCCCTCGGCGCGGGGGCGGATGGCGGCGCTGTCCCCCTCGAAGGTGACGGTGTCGAAGAAACTCCCGCTGACGGTCAGGCCCGCGTCACGCAGCGCGGCGGCCAGGATGCCGGTCAGGCGGTGCGTGCGCTCGGCAATCGTCTTGATGCCTTCGGGGCCGTGGTAGACGGCGTACGCGGCGGCCATGTTCGCCAGCAGAGCCTGCGCGGTGCAGATGTTGCTGGTGGCCTTCTCGCGGCGGATGTGCTGCTCGCGCGTCTGCATCGCCATGCGCAGCGCGGGGCGGCCCTTGACGTCCCGGCTGACGCCGATCACGCGGCCGGGCATGCTGCGCTGGAAGTCGCTGCGGCACGCCAGGAACGCCGCATGCGGCCCGCCGAAGCCCATCGGAACGCCGAAGCGCTGCGCGCTGCCGATCACGATGTCCGCGCCCATCTCACCGACGGGCTTCACGAGGGCACTGGCGAGGAGGTCCGTCGCGGCGATCAGCAGTCCGCCGCTGGCATGCACGCGCTCGGCGATGGGGGAGAGGTCGTGCAGGTCGCCGTACGTGCCGGGCGTCTGCACCAGCGCCGCGAAGGTGCCTTCCGGCAGTTCGGCGTCGGCGGGTCCGGTGACGATCTCGAACCCGAAGTACTCCGCGCGGGTGCGGATCACGTCGATGGTCTGCGGGTGCACGTCCTGCGCCACGTACAGCGTGTTGCCCTTGCTCTTGCCCGCGCCCCCCTTAATCGAGCGCTGCGCGAGGGTCATGGCCTCGGCGGCGGCGGTCGCCTCGTCCAGCAGAGAAGCGTTGCAGACGGGCATGGCGGTCAGGTCCATGATCGCCTGCTGGAAGTTCAGCAGCATCTCCAGGCGACCCTGGCTGATCTCCGCCTGGTACGGGGTGTAGGCGGTGTACCAGCCGGGGTTCTCCAGCATGTTCCGCAGGATCACGCCCGGCGTGTGCGTGCCGCTGTACCCCATGCCGATGTAACTGCGGAACACCCGGTTCTTCGCCGCGACCGCCTTCAGGTCGGCCAGCGCCTGCGCTTCCGTGACCGGGCCGCCCACGTTCAGGTCTCCCGTGAAACGGATGCTTTCGGGCAGGGTCGTGTCACTCAGTTCATCCAGGCTCCCCACGCCCAGCTCCGCCAGCATGGCGGTCTGTTCGGCCTCGGTCGGGCCGACGTGACGGTCGAGGAAATCAGCGGTCTGCAGCAGATCAGTCAGGGAACGGGTCATGAAGTACTCCTGGGGGTGGGGCGGTGAAGCGGGTCACACGCCCCCTCACCCCGGCCCTCTCCCACAGGGGGAGAGGGAGAAAAAAGAATGTTGAACGTCCCTCTCCCACGGGAACTCGGATGAGCCGCTTGCGGAGAGGGGCTGTGGTGAGGGGTTGCCTCAGTTGTTCGCGGCTTCGTACGCGGCGGCGTCCATCAGGTCGCCCTCGCCGGTCACGTCGAGTTTGAACAGCCAGCCGCCTTCGTAGGGGGCGCTGTTGACGAGTTCAGGCGTGCCGCTCAGGGCGTCATTCACGGCGGTGATGGTGCCACTGGCGGGCGCGTAGATGTCAGAGGCGGTCTTGACGCTCTCGACGACGGCGATGGTTTCGCCCGCTTCGACGACGCGGCCGACTTCGGGCAGTTCGACGTACACGACGTCGCCCAGCTGGTCCTGCGCGAAGTCGGTGATGCCGACTGTGCCGTCGGCGGCGAGCCATTCGTGGGAGGCGGCGTACTTCAGTTCGGTGGGGGTGGTGGTCATGGTCGTATTCTCCGGGTTTCGGGGGTGGGGGGTGTGTGCGGGCCTACGTGGGGGGCGGGTCAGCGTTTGTAGAACGGCAGTTGGACGCGGGTGGCGGGGTGGTCCTTGCCGCGCACCTCGACGTCGAAGATGTCGAGAGTGGCGTGCTCGGCGTTCACGAGGGCCATGGCGATGGGGTGCCCGAAGGTGGGGCTGCTGGTGCCGCTGGTGACGTGCCCGACGACTTCACCGCCGACCTTGACGGGGTAGCCTTCGCGGACGGGCACGCGGTCCAGTTTCAGGCCGATCAGGGTCTGGGTGGGGGCCGTGCGGATGTGTTCGTGGCCGATGTGGGTTTTGTCCTTCACGACCCAGCTGTACGTGCTGCTCAGCGGGTGGATGGTGTCGCTGAATTCGTGCCCGTAGAGGGGGAAGCCCGCCTCCAGGCGCAGGGTGTCGCGTGCGCCCAGTCCGGCGGGCGTGAAGCCGACGGCCAGGAGTTTGTCCCAGATGGTCTCGGCCTCGCTGGCGTCCGTGAAGACTTCGAAGCCGTCCTCGCCGGTGTACCCGGTGCGGGCCAGCATGACGTCGAAGCCGAAGAGTCTGGCGGGGAAGAAGGCGTTCTTCTTCCTGCTGCTCAGGTCGGTGTCGGTGTGGGGTTGCAGCAGGCTTTCGGTCTGGGGTCCCTGCACGGCCAGCAGGCCCCAGCGGTCGCTCTCGTCGGTCAGGGTGACGTCGAACTCGCCTGCGTGCGCGCTGAGGTGCGCCCAGTCCTTGGCGATGTTGCTGGCGTTCACGACCGTCAGGTACTCGTCTGGCGCGACCATGTAGATGTAGATGTCGTCCACGAGGCCGCCGGACACGCCGGGCAGCCAGTTGTACTGCGCGCGGCCGGGCTTGAGTTTGCTGACGTCGTTGGTGGTGACGTGTTGCAGGAACGCCAGTGCGCCGCTGCCCTGCACGCGGAATTCGCCCATGTGGGACACGTCGAACACACCGGCGGCGTTGCGGACGGCGTCGTGTTCGGCTTTCACGCCCGCGTACTGCACGGGCATGTCCCACCCGCCGAAGGGCACCATTCGGGCTCCGGCGCGCAGGTGCGCGGCATGCAGGGGCGTCCGCTTCAGCGGCTCGGTGGGGGACTGGTTCACACCTGAAACTGTAGCCGACCCACCCCCGGCGCGTCCGGGCCGCCCGGACGCCCGTGGGGTGTACGCTGGGGCATGACGACCGGGAAAAAAGGCGTTCCACAGGCTGAAAAACGTCAGGTCGGAACGGTGTACGAGCAGCTGACTGACCGGGCGCTGGACGGCACGCGGCAGGGGCTGACCCCCCGCGACGCCTGGGCCGCCGCGCAGCGTCTGGTGGAGGGAACGCCCAGTACCCTGAACAAGGGCTGTCCCCGCTCCACGTTCGTCTCGCTGGCCGAGCACGGGTACGTGCGGGGCGTGCCTGCGAAGGCCGACGCTCGCCCCCTGACCCTGAACGCCCGTCATGCCCTGCACGCCTGGAAGGTCGCTCAGGCCGACCCCAGCCTCCTGAACCGCAAGCGGGCGTGGTGGGCCGCGACCCGCGCGCACTCCGGTACTGACCGGGAGAATCACGCGGGCATCCTGGACGTCCTGCACGTACTGATGGCGCGCGACGCCCTGACCGACCCACCCGTCCCGATCATCCCAACTGCCCCGTGAGCCCGTCGCACCTGCTGGCGCTGCGGCCCCCACCGGACATCGAGGCCCAGGTCGTGGCGTTCCGCGAGGCCCACGGTGTGCGCGACGCGGCGGCGGTCCCGCACGTCACCGTGAAGGCCCGCAGTGGCCTGGACGACCATCTGTGCTGGCTGGCACTGGTCCCGGCGGTCGCGGCGGCGACCCCGCCCGTCCCGGTCGAACTGATCGCGCCGCGCGTGTTCCCGAACGGCAGCGCCCTGCACCTGCCCGCCCGCAGCCCCGGCGCCGTGCAGCTGCACCTCGACCTGCTGGACGCCCTGCGGCCCACCCGGCGCTTCGGGTACGAGGGACCGCACATGACCCCGCACCTCACGCTGGCCCTCGGGCGGCGGGACGTGAATCTGGATGCCCTACTGGACGCCGCGCGGCTGGCGTTCCCGCAGCCCCTGACGTTCACCGCCACGGACCTCGTCTGGATGCGCAAACCCGGCCCCGGCGGGGCCTACCAGCCCGTCGAAGGGTGGACGCTGGGCAGTACGCCCGACCCGTAGAGTGGCGGGCATGCCGACCCTCGCGCAGCTCCGGGAACTTCAGGCCATCGCCCAGGAGGGCCTCACGTACTCCCGTGATCCGTTCGACCTGACCCGCTTCGCGCGCCTGCGGGACCTGACCGCCGAACTGCTGGCCGAGCAGACCGGTCAGAGCCCCGCCACCGTGACCGGGCTGCTGCGCGCAGAGGAGGGGTACCTGACGCCAAAGGTGGACGTGCGGGCCGTCGTGCTGAACGCGGCGGGCGAGGTCCTGCTGACCCGCGAACGCAGCGACGGTGCGTGGAGCCTTCCCGGCGGCTGGGCCGACCCCGGCGAGAGTCCCACCCAGATCGCCGTGCGCGAGGTCTTCGAGGAGACCGGGCGCACCGTGCGTGCCGTGCGGCTGCTGGCCGTGATGGACAAGGCGCAGCACCCGCACCCGCCGGACCTGTGGGCGGTGTACAAACTGTTCGTGCAGTGCGACCTGACCGGCGCGGGCGTAGCGGCGCACGCGGAGAACCTGGAGACGCTGGACAGCGCCTTCTTCCCCGTGGATGCCCTGCCGCCCCTGAGCCTGCCGCGTAACCTGCCGGGTCAGGTGCGGCGCGTGGTGGCGCTGGCCCGCGACCCGCACAGCACAGTTCACTGCGATTGAAGCTGATGCCGGTTCACCTGAGCTGAGCCGCATGGTCCGTCCCGGTACAGCGGGGCTGCGCTGACCGGTAGACTCGCTCTCATGCCCCGTGTCGCCCGGACCGAGATCACCGTGCAGGCCCCCCTGGAGCGGGTCTTCGACCTGCTGGTGGACTTCAGTGCCTACGGCAGCTGGAATCCGTTCGTGGTGGAGGTCACGGGAGCCAGCCGCGCCGCCGAGGGCGTGCGGATGCGCTTCAAGTTGCCCTGGCGTGGGGGCCGGTTCATGTATTCCGATGAGCTGGTCACGCGCGTGCAGCCCCCGGCGGGCGGCGCGGCGCTGGTCGCGTGGCGGTACGACAGCCCCCTGGCCCGCTGGGGCCTGCTGCGGTCGGAGCGGGTGCAGACCCTCCGGCAGCTGCCGAACGGCGGCGCGGCCTACGCCACCGAGGAAGTCTTTCACGGTCCGGCGGCGTCGCTGGTGCCCATGCGGTGGGTGCAGGCGGGGTTCGAGGCGCAGGCGCGGGCCTTGCGGGATCACCTGTCGCCCAGCTGAAGGATGGCTGCCGGGCTGGTTCGGTGTTCCAGCTGACGGTCCCGCCGTCCGGGGCGGCGCCTACTACCTGCATGAACACCCTGATTCTGGGCGCGACGGGCGGGATCGGCGCGGCGACAGCGCGGGCCTTTGCGGCCGCAGGTCACACGCTGACCCTTTCCGGGCGTAATGAGGCCGTCCTGACGGCGCTGGCTGCCGAACTGGGCGCGGCCCACCGCGCGGCGGACGTGGGCTACGAGAGTCACGTCCGGGCGCTGCTGGAGGGTGTGTCGCCGCTGGATACGCTGGTGTACGCGGCGGGCGCGGCCCTGCCCGAACCGCTCAAGGATGCCGATCCCACGCACGTGCGGGCGGTGTGGAACGCCAATTACTTCGGGGCGTTGTGGGTGCTCAAGCACGGGCTGGGGCACCTGAACGCGGGCGGGCGCGTGTACCTGATCGGCGCGCGGCCGGAACTGGTGACCGCGCGGGGCTTCAGTCAGTACGCGGCCAGCAAGGCCGCCCTGGCCCGCGCGGCCGAGGTGGCGCGGCTGGAGCACCGGGGTGTCGGGATCACGCTGGTCCTGCCGCCCGCCGTGGACACGGGCCTGTGGGCGCAGGTGGGCCGCGTGCCGAAAGGCGCCGTCACGCCGGACGTGGTGGCCCAGGCCATCGCCGCCGACCGCGCCGGTCCCGCGCAACCCGAACTGACGATCGGCCTATAAGGCTGACTCCGAATTGAATGGGCTGCAAAGGCCATTCAATCGGAGTCCGTATGAGCAATGGTGCGGACAGGTTCATGACTTCAGGGCAGACCAGCGATGAACACGCAGTGGTTACCCCTCCCCCTTGAGGGGGGAGGCTGGGAGGGGGTGAGCAGGAATGGCGTTACAGAAGACGCTTTCCATGCTGTTCCCCTCTGGCGCCCGAACAGTGTCCGCACCATTGATCAGGCTGGCGCCGGGTAGCTGTTTTCAGGGTGCGTGCCCGCTGCCTTCCGTCACCTGAACAGTGTGGGCATGGTGACCTCACCCTCGACCCACACGCGGCCCTTCTCGCGGCGTTTGCCCCGGATCAGGGCCGTGTCGGCGCGGCTGATCAGCTGGGCGCTGCTCTCGGCGCGGGGTTCGGTGGTGTGGGTGGTGCGGGTGCCCGTGTCATGGAAGGCGAGTCCGGCCGTGGAGGCCAGTTCGTGTGAGACGCCGTCCACGATGATGGGGCGCCGGGCGATGGCGTCCAGCACGCCCTCGACGCGCAGGCGCACTTCCTCGCGGGAGTTCGCCTGGATCAGCAGCGCGAACTCGTCGCCGCCCAGGCGGCCCAGCGTGTCCCCGACGCGCAGCGCGGCCAGCATGCGCGCACCCACCGCGTGCAGCACCTCGTCCCCGGCGTGGTGGCCGAAGGTGTCGTTCACCTGCTTGAAGCCGTCCAGGTCGAACATGGCGACGCCCAGCGCCGCGCCGTGTGGCGGGTCGCGCAGCGTCTCGTTCAGCTGCGCCATGAAACTCGCGCGGTTGGGCAGGCCGGTCAGGTAATCGGTGGTCGCCTGCCGTTGCAGTTCGGCCAGGGGGCGCGTGGCGCGCAGCACGATCGGCCACGCCAGCAGGCTGCCGCCCAGGCTGACCAGCAGCACGAACAGCAGCGGGCTGCGCGACCCGTTCAGTCCAGCTGTGAAGTCGGTGGTGGGCGCGTACACGCCGACCATCCAGTTCACGCCGGGCTGCACCTCGACGGGCCGCAGGACGGCCGCGAACTGCTGCCCGTTCACCTCGTACCAGTGGGGGCCCTCGTGCGTGACGGGCAGGCCACGGTCGTCCAGCAGGGCGCGCAGGGCGGGGTCCGCGACTTCCGAGAGCAGCGGCACGCCGATGCCGGGCTCGCCGGGCCACGCGCGGGACGTGGCGATGGCGTGCCCGCCGGCGTCCGTGATGAACGCGCGGCCGTTCGCGCTGATCTGCACGCCGGTCAGGAAGTCCGCGAGTTGCCGCAGTTGCACGTCCGCGCCGATCACCAGCGACCCGCCGGGCGTGCCCAGCGACGACGCGACCGTCACGCCCGGCTGCCCGGACGACGCGAAGATGTACGGTTCGGTCCACACGACCGCGCCCGGCTTCTGCTGCGCCAGCGTGAACCAGGGGCGGGTGCGGGGGTCGTAGTCGTTGGGTTCGCTGGACTGACTGGTCAGCGTGCCGGTCTGGTTGTACGTGCTGGTCAGCACGCGCCGTTCCGGGCGGACCTCGATCACGCGGGTGAAGCGTTCGGTGTTGTCGGGACCGTCCCGGCGCGCGAACGTGAACCGCCCGTCCGCGTGTCCGACCAGCACGCCGTTCAGTTGCGGCACGCTGTCCAGCAGTGCCTGGAAGTTCATGAGTTGTCCGCTGGGGTCGTCGGCGCTGATCAGGCCGCTGGCCATGTTCGCGCGGTTGACCTGCACGATCTGCGCGGCGCTCTGCAGGTAACTGCGGACGTTGTCGGACGTGACCCGCACCAGTTGCTCCAGCGAGGATTGCGCCTGTGTCTTCAGGGCCTGCTCGGAGTTCTGCCGGTCACTCCAGAGTGCCACGAGCAGCGTGAGGGCCTGCGTGACGATCAATGCCGACAGCAGCCACCCGCGCGACCACGAGAAGGCCTTCAGGGCCTGCGTGGGCGTCAGCGAACGGGACTCTGGGACCTGTGGTGACGATTGAGAAATGGGAAAAACCTCACGGTAGTCTAACGGCTGCCGGGCCTGGGGGGTATCCCCTCACCGGGTGCAGTTCGGGCGGCGGCGCGGCGGCAGGTGTGGCCGCGCCTGGACGGCGTTCAGCGCCGGTCGGTTCGGGTGCCGGTCCGTTCAGGAGCCGGTGCGTTCAGGTGCCGGTCGGCGGGTTCAGGGCAGGTACGCCCAGGCATTCACGTCCAGCAGGCCGCGCGGCGTGAGTTTCAGCGCCGGAATCACGGTCAGGCCCAGGAAACTCAGGGTCGTGACCGGGTACGGCAGGCGGCAGCCCAGCGCCCGGCACGCCGCCGTGACTTGACCCAGGCGCGCGGCCGCCTCTGCGGGGGGCAGGCTGGTCATCAGGCCCGCGAACGGCAGCGGCAGACTGGCCCGCACCTCGCCGCCCGACACGACCACCACGCCGCCACCCATCGCCTCCAGCGCCCGCCCGGCGGCCCGCACGTCCGCGTCCGTGCCGCCCAGGAACGCCGCGTGGTGCGCGTCGTGCAGCACGCTGATGCCCAGCGTCCCCCCCTCCATGCCGGTGCCGGAGGTCAGGCACGCCGACCACTCGCCGCGCCCGTAGCGGTCCGCGACGACCAGCCGCGCGTCCCCGCTGCCCGGCTCGCCCACACCGGTCGTGATCTGCGACGCGCTGACCTGCATGACCGGCCAGTGCGCCGGCACGTCAAACGTCGCCGCGTCCCACCCGGCCCCCAGGTTCACGCCCCCACCCGGCAGCGGCGGCGTGACCGTCCCGGCCCGCGCCTCCTGCCCACCCACGAAGGTCTCCAGCACCCCGAAGTCCGACAGGTCCCGCAGCAGCACGAAATCCGCGTGGTACCCCGGCGCGACCAGCCCGAAGTCGTGCAGCCCCCAGTACTCGGCCGGGTTGCAGGTCACCAGCGCCACCGCGTCCGCCGGGTGCAGGCCGCCCGCCACGCAGGTGCGCAGCAGCCGGTCCAGGTGCCCCAGTTCCAGCAGTTCGTCCACGCTCACGTCGTCACTGACCAGCATGGCCCGCCGGGGCCGTTCCAGCAGCACCGGCAGCAGCGCCTCCAGGTTCCGCGCCGCCGAGCCCTCACGGACCATCAGCCACAGGCCCGCCCGCAGGCGCTCGCGGGCCTCGTCGGGCGTGGTCGCCTCGTGATCCGAGTGCAGTCCCGCCGCCGCGTACCCCATCAGGTCCCGCCCCGTCACGCCCGACGCGTGCCCGTCCAGCCGCAGGCCCGCCGCGCGCCCCGCGCCCAGCACGTCCCACACGCTCCCGTCACCGCCCAGCACGCCGGGGTAGTTCATCATCTCGGCCAGACCCAGCACGCCCGGCACGCGCAGCATCCGCGCGGTGGCGGCCGCGTCCACGACCGCGCCGCCCGCCTCGAACGGACTGGCCGGCACGCACGACGGCGCTGACCCCCACACCCGCAACCCCGACGAATGGCCCGCCTCCAGCATCCACTCCAGGCCACCGGCCCCCAGCACGTTCACCAGTTCGTGCGGTTCGGCCACCACGCCCGTCGTGCCGCGCCCCAGCACCGCGCCCGCAAAGCCCGCCGGGGTCAGCAGACTCGACTCGATGTGCACGTGAGCGTCGATGAAGCCCGGCGCGAGGAACGCCCCGCGCGCCTCAACGACCCGCGCAGCCTGAAACCCGGACCCGAGCGCCGCGATCCGCCCGTCCGCGACGAGCACGTCCGCCGCGAACACCTCGCGCGTGGCGGGCTGCACCACCTGCGCGCCCCGCACCAGCAGGTCGCCGGGTTCCTCACCGCGCGCCACCCGCACCAGACGGCGGCGATCCACCACATTCACTTCAGACACACCCGTAGACACACCAGACATGACGCAGTGTAGGGGAGAGGCCCGCCCCGCACCCAGCGCCTGCCCAGACGCGCTACTCCGGACCCGGCCCGCTGCCCGGCCCGCCCGGCGGCGGCCCCTTGAACGACCGCAGCAGCGCCCCGCGTTCCTCCAGGGCCTGCCGGAACAACGCCTGCTGGTACGCCCGCGCGTCGTTCACGGCCTTCCCGGGCTTGCGCGGCTGCCCCGGCACCTGACCCGGCACCAGCCCGGGCAGGGGCGAACGTTTCGGCGTGGGCGCCAGCCCCCCGAACCGCCGCGCGCGGAACATCCCCGGATGCTCCTCGAACACCGCCGTCACCCCATCCGGCAGGGCCGCAAGGTGCGAGGCGAACACCTGCTCCTGCGCCAGTTCCGCGTGCGCCGCGCCCGGCCCCAGCTCGGTCAGCAACCGGTCGATCAGCGCGAACACCAGCGCCGCGTACGCCTCCACCTCGGCGCGCGTGGGCAGCGCACCCCGGTGAATCACGCGGTTGCGGAAGTCCGTGCCCAGGCCCCGCGCCGTCAGGAAATCCGGCTCGCGGCCCTCGCGCAGCAGGTACGCCAGCGCGAACATCCCCAGCTGCCGCTCGGACTGACTCGCCACGTGCCGCCACGTGCCCTCCAGCCCCGACAGCGCCGCGCCGAACTCCTGCTCGGCGTTCGCGGCGCGCTCCAGCGTGAACGCCCACACGTAGAACTCGAAGAACCGCTCCAGTGCCGCCGCGAAACTCGCGACCGCCTCGCGCGCGTAGCCATCCATCAGCGCCCGCGTACCCAGATCGAACAGCACCTCGAACCGCTGCTTACGCAGGAACACGCAGTACCGCGCCCCGCAGTGCGCGCAGGTCAGGTCATGCACGGAACTGTCCGTGAACTCCGCGCGATTCTCACGGGCGCACGCCGGGCAGACGGTCGGGAACTCCATACCCGCGAGTCTACCCGCGCGCCCCCCGTGCAGCGCTCAGGGCAGGCGCGTGCCGGGGGGGGCGATCACGTAGCTCAGGCCGCCGCTGTGGGTCAGCCAGAGTTTCTCGAAGGCCGCGCGGGGGTACGTGCGGCGCACGCCCGCGTCGGTGGGCGCGGCCGGGTCGTTCAGGACCGGGTTGCCCCCCGCGTCGAAGCCGGTCAGGACCATCAGGTGCCCGCTGCTGCTGGGAATGGCCGCGCCCGGCAGTTCCCCGACCTTCCAGCCGAGGCTGACCGCCAGCGGAATTCCGGCTGCCGTGAACCGCTCGGCCTGCGCGAGGCTGGGCAGGCGCGTGACGAAGGCCCGCATGCCCTGCGTGGCGGCATACGCGGTATTGAACGGCCAGTTGCCGGTGCCGTCGTACACGCGGTCGAAGGTGCCGCGCGCGGCGTCCGGGACGGTCACGGTGCGGCCCCAGTGGGCCATGATCATGCTGACGCTGGTGGGGCTGCACCAGACCTCGCCGCCGTCCGGGTAGAGCATCTGCGAGCGCATGGGCACGCGCACCTCGCGGCCCCACGCGGCCCGGTTGCCGGGCGTGCCCAGGCCCGCCGCGCGCCGCGCCCGGTCCGAGGCGTTGAAGGCCAGCAGGGTCACGCGGGTCCCCGCGCCGCGCAGGGTCACGCGGTACTGGAAGGCCGTCGCCTTCGCGTTCAGGCGCAGCGTGTCGGTCAGGACCTGCCCGGCGGCGTCCTTCTGCCCGTCCAGACTGGCCCGCTCGGGGCCGCTGCTCCAGCTGCCGAAACTGAACCACCGGGACCACCTCCCGCCGGTCAGTTCCGTCCGGACCTCCACGCTCACGCTGCCGCCCGCCGGGGTCACGGCGTTCCACGACGGCACCAGTTCATCGAAGGCCGCCGCCCTGAGCGTGCCGGAGGTCAGCGTGCCGCTCGCCGCGCCCGCGTTCAGACTCAGGCCGCCCGCGCCTGCGGTCACGCCGCTGGCCTGCGCGCCCGCCCAGTCGTCGGGCTGCTCATGAAGGATGGTCGTGCTGTTCGGGTAGGTCATCGTGACGGCTCCAGCGCCGCCCGCACCCGAGAGGCCCAGGACAGCTGAAAGGACGAGCAGAGGAAGTCGCATGTGTGCCCCGAACTATGCCGCGCCGCGCCGCCGGGGGGATGAGGAGTGCCCGGCCCGCGCGCCCTTACGCGCCGCCTTGCAGGTACAGGAACGCCTCGGGCAGCGCCTCGCGCCACGTGACCCAGTTGTGCCCGCTGGGGTACTCGCGGTACTGGTGGTCCAGGCCCAGGTCCGCGAACAGGCCCGCCATGCGGCGGTTCGGGCCGGTCAGCCATTCCAGCGTGCCGGTATCCAGGCTGGTCGTCAGGTGCGTGGGGGGAGTGTCACGCAGTTGCTCCAGCAGCCACTCCCCGGCGGTGGTGGTGTCGATCACGCCGTCACGGGTCGCGCCGGGCCGCGCGATGAACGCCCCGCTGTGCGCCGCCACCCGGCTGAACAGCTCCGGGTGCCGGGCGCCCAGGAACAGGCTGATCAGCCCGCCCAGACTCGCGCCCCACAGGCCCCGCACGGACGCCTGCACCAGCGGCCCCTCCACGCGCGGCATCACCTCCTCCGTCAGGAAGTCCAGGTAGCGGGGGTTCAGGTAGTACTCCCCGTTCCGGTCGCCCGGCTCCACGAACACCAGGGCCGCGCCCTCTGTCAATCCGGCCTGCACCGCGCGGTCCATCACGTCGCCCAGCTTCCCGGTGCGGTAGAACGCCACGCCGTCCTGCACGTAGTACACCGGCAGCGCGCCCCCCGTGTACCCGTGCGGCGTGTACACGATCGCCCGGCGCGTGCCGGGGAATACCGTGCCCTCCCAGGTCAGGCGGTGCGCTGTGCCCTTCAGGGTCGCGTCCGGCGCCTGCCATAGCGGGTGCCGCGCGTACTCGCCCACCACTGCCGCGCGCGGATACGGCCACCACGGATTCAGGGACTTCTGCGCGTTGTCCGGGTCCGCGAATGCCTCGCCGGCCGCGTCCACCCACGCGTACTCCACCCACGCCCCACGCGGCAACCGCAGGCGCAGCGGCCCGCCATCCACCACCGGCAGCGGCGCGCGCTTGCGCCAGTCCGTCATGTCCCCGATCAGGCCCACGGCACCCGCCGGAGGCGAGAACGTCACCCACTGCCCATCCACCGAAACAGCCATGCCCGCAAGTGTACGGGAGCGGTGCGCGGGACGCCGTGCGCGGGCCGCAGTCAGGGAAACTGGTCAGGGAGATGGGAGGCGGGAAGCGGTCAGTCGTTCACCGCTTCCCGCCTCCCGCGCCCTGCTTGCTTCCCGCTTACTCGCTGCGGTCGGGGCTGGCGGGCGGCACGAGGCCGGGATTGCTGCTGTACCCGCGGTACTGGTCGCGCAGTTCACGTTTCAGGATCTTGCCGGTCGCGCCGATGGGCAGCTGGTCGGTGACGACGGTCGCGTCGGGCAGCCACCACTTGGCGAATCTGGGCGCGATGAATTCGGTCAGTTCGTCGTGCGTGACGCTCTGGCCGGGGCGGGTGGTCACGATCGCCAGGGGCCGCTCGTCCCACTTGGGGTCGTCCATGGCGATCACGGCGCACATGGCGACGGCCGGGTGGGCCATGATGGCGTTTTCCAGGTCGACGCTGCCGATCCATTCGCCGCCGCTCTTGATCAGGTCCTTGGCGCGGTCCTGAATGTGCATGTAGCCGCGTTCGTCCAGCGTGGCGATGTCGCCCGTGTCGAACCAGAGTTGCCCGTCGAGGTCGAAGAAGTTCTTCTGACCCTCGCCCTTGAAGTAGCTGTTCGCCACCCAGGGGCCGCGCGTGATCAGGCGGCCCATGGTCTTCCCGTCGTGCGGGAGGCGGTTGCCGTCATCGTCCAGGATTTCCAGTTCGATCAGGGGCACGGTGCGGCCCTGCTTGGCGCGCAGGGCGAAGCCCTCGTCGCTGGTGGGGTCCACGCCGGTCGGGACGGCGCTGGCGGTGCCCAGCGGGTGCGTCTCGGTCATGCCCCAGGCCTGCAGCAGGCTCAGGTGGTGGCGGTCCGAGAAGGCGCGGATCATGCTTTCGGGCGCGGCGCTGCCGCCCACGATCATGCGTTCCACGCGGCTCAGGTCGTAGGGTTCCCCGTCGGCGGCGGCGCGGTCCAGTTCGCCCAGCAGGCCCATCCAGATGGTGGGCACGCCCGCCGTGATCGTCACCTGCTCGTCCCGCAGGAGGCTGGCGACGCTGCGGCCGTCCGCGAACACCCCGGCGAACACCTGCTTGGCGCCGTACATGGCGCAGGTGTACGGCAGCCCCCAGGCGTTCACGTGGAACATGGGCACGATGGGCAGTACGCTGTCGGCCTCACCGACGTTCAGGGCGTCCTTGGGGGCGCTGACCATCGAGTGCAGCAGCGTGGAGCGGTGCGTGTACACCACGCCCTTGGGGTTACCGGTGGTGCCGCTGGTGTAACACATGGCGGCCGCGTCGGTCTCCTGAATCTGCGGGTAGCGGGCCAGGGGGGCGCTGTCCGCCACGAACGTGTCGTAGTCGGCCACGCCGGGCAGCGGGATGGGCTGCGGCGTGGGCCCCAGCACGAACACATGTTCCAGTTTCGGGCAGGCGGCCTTCAGGGCGGGGATCATCGCGGCGAACACGTTCTCGATCAGCAGCACGCGGTCCTCGGCGTGGTTCAGGATCCAGGCGATCTGCTCGGGGTGCAGGCGGATGTTCACGGTGTGCAGCACCAGCCCGGCGCTGGGCACGCCCAGGTACGCCTCCAGGTGCCGGAACGAGTTCACGGCCAGCGTCGCCACCCGGTCACCCGGTTGCAGGCCCAGGCCCAGCAGCCCGGCCGCGAGGCGCAGCGAGCGGTCCGCGACCTGCCCGTACGTGGTGCGGTGCTTGTGCGCCACCGGGTTGCCCTGCTCGTCCCGTCCGGCGACCAGCAGGCTGACGACCTCGCGGGCGGCGTACTGCGTGCGGATGCGTTCGAGAATGGTCGGTACGGTCAGTTGAACGTCCATCATGTTGCCCTGCATTGAAACCTCCGTGGGTGCCCTGCGCTGCGGGCCACGGGCGGCCCGGCAGGTGCACCTGATCCTTTGAATACCGCGATTATACGGGCGTGGCCGGATTGTTCTGTACCCGGACCAGCGTCAGTGCGTTTCTGCGTGAGGCACACCCCACCCCCGGCCCGCGTTCAGGAGCGGCCCAGCAGGTACAGTTCCAGGATCTGCACGGCGGCCGCCTCGTCCTCGTCGGCGGCACCCAGGTCACGGGCGCGGCGGGTCGTGAACCGCTCGTCCTGGTAGGCGATCACGTAGCCTTTCTCGGTCAGGATCTTCCCGAAGGCCCGCACGCGATCGGCGGCCGGGCTGTGCGCGCCGTCGGTGCGCAGCGGCAACCCCAGCAGCAGCAGGGTCGCGCCGGTCTCGGCGACCTTCAGGCGCACGGCCTTCAGGTCCAGCGGCAACCGCTTGCGGTCCACGCTGCCCCGCCCGAACGCCAGCGTGCCCGCGTTCACCGCGAACCCGATGCGGTTCTTGCTGACATCCAGCGCCAGGATCACGGGCCGCCCGGCCGCATTCGGGGTGCCGGTCTGATCGGCGTTCAGGGAGTCTGGGTGGGGGTCGCTCACGCGGGCGAGTGTACCGCGCGCCCCGGCAGGCGGTACCCTGACGGGCATGACCCAAACGAGCGTTATTGCCACGCACACCCGCGCGGGCGTACGGACCCTGACCCTGAACCGCCCGGACCGCCTGAACGCCGCCAACGACGAGCTGCTGCTCGCCCTGACCGCCGAACTGCGCGCCGCCGACACCGACAGCGCCGTGCGCGTCGTCGTGATCACCGGGGCCGGGCGCGGCTTCTGCGCCGGGCAGGACCTCGGGGACGTGTCCGGGCGCGGCATGACCTTCACCGAGCACCTGAACGCCACGTACAACCCCCTGATCCGCACCATCCGCAGCCTGGGCAAACCCGTGATCACCGCCGTGAACGGCGTGGCCGCCGGGGCCGGGGCGAGCCTCGCGCTCAGCGGTGACATCCGCCTGTGGGCGCAGTCCGCCAGCCTGATCGAGGTGTTCAGCAACATCGCCCTCGTCCCGGACTCCGGCAGCACGTGGTTCCTGCCGCGCCTCGTGGGTTACCACCGCGCCTTCGAGATGATGGCCCTCGCCGACCGCGTCCGGGCCGACGACGCCCTGCGCCTGGGCCTGTGCGAACAGGTCTTCCCGGACGACACCTTCGCGCAGGACGTGCAGGCCTACGCCGAACGCCTCGCTGCGCGCCCCGCCAACGCCCTGAACCTCACCAAGCAGGCCCTGAACGCCGCCATGACCGGCACCCTCGACCAGGCCCTCGACGAGGAAGCCCGCCTGCAACAACTCGCCGGTGACCACTGGGAACACGAGGAAGGCGTGAGCGCCTTCAAGGAAAAACGCCCCGCACAGTTCGTACGGGACGTGAAGTAATACGAACTCCGATTGAATGGCTTATAAAGCCGTTCAATCCGAGCGGATGCGAGAAGGAGAGAAACGGATTCCGGACGTGGAGTTGGCAACCCGGCGCCCTTCCGGGTTGTCAACGAAACAAACGGAATCCGTATAACTGGATCAGTAGGCAGGGCAGAGGCGGGTGGCCTTGACGCGGGTCGGTTCGGCGCGCAGACGCTGTTGACCATCAGCCATCAGCCATCAGCCATCAACCATCAGCCGTTCACTTGTCCAGCGGGTCGGGGTTGCGGCTGGCGGCCTTGCCTTCCTCGATCATGTTGTCGTGGCGGGCCATCTGGTCGCGGGCGGCCTCGTTGCCCATGCTGGCGGTCTGGTCGCCCAGGGGCAGGTTCTCGTCGCTGTGCTGCACGGTCGGGTCGGGCGTGGTGGGGACGGTGGCGGGCGTGTCGGTGTCTTTGGTCATGCGGACCTCCGGGGTCGGGTGGGGAACGGCGGCGGGAACGGTCGGTTCGGTCCGGGGGGCGGGCGCGTTTGCAGGCGTGGCCGCGCTGACCAGTCCGGTGTCGGTGGCCGGGCCGGGCATGTCCTGTTCGGGGTCGGCGCCGAGTTCGGTGATCAGGCGTTCGCGGGCGCGGATTTCTTCCTCGACGCGGCGGATGTCCTCGCGCACGCCGCCCAGGACCTCCACGTCGGCCCCGGCGTGGTACGCGCGGCCCAGGCGGGCGTACAGGCCGTCGAGTTCCCGCGACAGCTGAAAGACTTCCATGCGCAGGCGCGTGGCGTGCGCGACTTCCTCGCCCCGGCGCTGCACCCGCTCGGCGCCTCGTTTGACGGTATTCAGGATGTTGTCCAGCATGCCCCCAGTGTGCCGCACGCGCGGGTGCGGGCGCGTGAGGGGCCGCCCAGGAAACCTTGGGGCAACCGCGCCGGGGGGCAGGGAAGGGGGCCACCTTGCGCCAACCCTGGCGGCGCTACAGTGAGCGGCAATGAATGCTGCTGAGACCCGCGCCCTGCTGGGCGCCCTGCGTGACGCCCTGGGCCGGGGGCAACAGGCGGCCATTGCGACCGTCGTGGGCGTGCACGGCAGCGCGTACCGCCGCGAGGGCACGCGCATGCTGGTCCTGGATGACGGCGCGCAGGTGTGCATGCTGTCCGGCGGCTGCCTGGAGGCCGAGGTGGTCGAGGTGGCCCTTGAGGTCATCCGCACGGGCGTGCCGACCGTCACGCACTACGACCTGTCCGAGGACGCCACCTGGGGCCTGGGCATCGGCTGCGGCGGCAGCGTGGACGTGCGCGTGGAACGCGTGGACGCCCACGACCCGGTCACGGGCGCGTGGCTCTCGGCGCTGGAGGCGGGCCGCGCGGCGGCGCTGATCGTGCCGCTGCGCGGCGAGGGCCGCGTGCTGGTCCTGCCCGGCGGAGAGTTGCCCGGTGGCGAGTTGCCCGGTGGCGAGTTGCCCGGTGGCGAGAGTTCCGGCGCTGAGGTCCTGGGCACCCTGAGCAGCGACCTGCACGCTCCGGCGGTGGCGGCGGCGCTGGAACGCCTGGGCAGCCGCGAACCGCGCGCCGCGACCCTGACCCTGCCAGGAGCGGACGGCGCGGAGGGTACGCCGGTCTTCATCGACCTGAGCAGCCCGCCGCCGCAACTGGTGCTGTACGGCGCCGGGCACGACGCCATGCCGCTCTCGGCGCAGGCGCACGCGCTGGGCTACGACGTGCACGTGATCGACCCGCGCGGCGCGTACCTGACGCCCGGCCGCTTTCCCGGCGCGACCCTGCACGACCTGAGCCCCGAGGACCTCGCGGCGTTCACGCCGTTGCCACGCGCGCACCTGATCGTCATGAACCACCACGTGGACCGGGACCGGGTCTGTCTGCGGCACGCGCTGGAGTCCGGCGCGGAGTACGTGGGCGTCCTGGGTCCCCGCAGCCGCGCGCTGGACCTGCTCGCCACGCTGGAAGGCGAGGGTGTGACGTTCACGGACGCGCAACTCGCGCGCCTGCGTTCGCCCATCGGCCTGCGCCTGGGGGCCGAGGCGCCCGAGGAGGTCGCGCTGAGCATCCTGGCGGAACTGATGGCGTGGCGGCGCGGGTACGACGGATCGTTCCTGAGCGGGCACGCGGGCCGCATCCACCACGCGCCCACCCACCCGGCCGCCCCGCACCCCGCCTGATCCTTCCGTGTGCCGGGCGTCCCTGGGCGGGTTGCAGGGGCGTTCCCGCGCGGGTACCGGCCGCGCACGCCGCGCGCCTGCTTGACTGGGGCATGACCCACACCCCGGAGTTGACGCCGACCGACCTGCCGCTGGCCGACCTGCCCACCACCGACCTGAGCGACCTGTACCCGGACGCCCCGGTGTTCGCGCCCGTGTTCCGCGAGTTCGGGGGCCGCCCGCGCTTCACGGGGCGGGCCGTCACGCTGCGCGTTCACGAGAACAACCCGCTGGTGCGCGAGCTGCTGGGCACGCCGGGCGAGGGCCGCGTGCTGGTCGTGGACGGCGGCGGCAGCCTGAACTGCGCGCTGCTGGGCGGGCAACTGGGCGAACTGGCCGAGCAGGGGGGCTGGGCGGGCGTGATCGTGAACGGCTGCGTGCGCGACACCGCTGAGTTGCAGGGCCTGAACGTCGGCATTCGCGCGCTGGCCGTGCACCCACGCCGCAGCGGCAAGGTGGCTGCCGGTGAACGCGACGTGCCCGTCACCTTCGCCGGGGTGACCGTGAACCCCGGCGACCTGATCAGCGCCGACGAGGACGGCATCCTGATCCTGCCGCCGCACGCGCACGACCCCGCCTGAACCCCGGCACGCACGCCGGGACAGGCGCTACTCTGGCAGGCATGACCCGCCCGCCCTCCCGCTTCCGTGTGCTGTGGGTGGCGCTGGGGTTCGTGCTGTGCGGCCTGGGCGTGCTGGGCCTGATCCTGCCGGGCTTTCCGGGGACCGTGTGGTTCATCCTGGCGGCCGCCGCCTTCTCGCGCGGCGATCCGCGCTGGGAGGCGTGGCTGCTGTCCCGCCCGGTCGTGGGTGACCTGATCCGCGATTACCGCGCGGGTCTGGGCATGCCGCTGCGCGCCAAGTGGATCGCGTGCGCGTGCATCGTGCTGGCCGTGGCGTTCAGTCTGGGCCGCATTCCCGTGCTGGTCGGGCAGGTCGTGTGGGTGCTGATCGGACTGGCCGGGGTGCTGTTCATCACGCTGCGCGTTCCCACCCGGCGGAACATGCCGTGACGCGCGCCCGCTGGCCGTGGGCGGCGCTGCCGCTGCTGGCGCTGGGCGTGGCGGTCACGTCCCGGCACGCCCGGCACCTGCCGCGCCGCATCCCGCCGCCCGGCCCGGTCCTGCCGCTCCCGGACGGCCCCACCCACACGCTGCTGAGCGGCCCCCCTGGCGCGCCGCCCCTGCTGCTGATCCACGGCAGCGACGGCGTCACCCTGGACTGGCCGCTGTGCCCGCTGTGGCCGCTGCTGGACGGCGCGTACCTGATCGCCCCGGACCGCCCGGGCCACGGGTACACGCCCGCGCGGCCCGGCACGCCCGTCACGCTGGAGTTGAACGTGCGCCGCCTGACGCAGCTGCTCGACCACCTGAACGTCCCGCAGGTGACGGTGCTGGGGCACTCGTACGGCGCGGCGGTCGCGCTGGCCCTGGCCGCCCGGCACCCCGAGCGGGTGTCGGCGCTGGTGCTGATCGCGCCGCTGTCGCACCCGGCGCGCGGCCTGACCCGCCCGCTGGCGTTCGTGCCGCTCGTGCCGGGTCTGGAGGCGCTGCTGACCCGCGCGCTGCTGCTGCCGGTCGGGCGGGTCGTGGCGCGCATCGAGGGCCGCCGCGCCTTCCACCCGCACCCGGTCCCGCCGATGTGGCACACGCTGATGCTGGCCTTCTCGCGCCGCCGCGCGCAGGTCCACGCTCTGGCCGGCGAGAACCGCACCCTGGGCCGGGAACTCGCGGCCCTGCAAGCCCACTACCCGGCGCTGACGGTGCCGGTCACGGTGCTGGCGGGCCGGCAGGACCGGCTGTCGCCGCCCACGCAGCACGCCGACCGCCTGACGCCCCTGCTGCCGGACGCCACGCAGCTCGACCTGCCCGGCGGCGGCCACCAGCTGCACTGGACCCACCCGCACGAGGTGGCGGACGCCGTGCGCGCCGCACTTGGCGTGGCCTCACGGGCTTCCGGGCCGCCGGACGCGTAGACTCCGCTCATGCTGCAAGGTGTTCTGGCCCGCCTGGATGACTCCGGGAATCACGTTCCGCGGTTCACGCCGCCCCGCTGCCTGCTGGACCGGCAGGCGGTCGGCGGGTGCGACGCCTGTCACGCCACCTGCCCGCACGAGGCCATCAACGTCGGCATGGTCGGGGCCAGCATCCAGATCGACGCGGACCTGTGCACCGGCTGCGGCCTGTGCGTGCAGGTCTGCCCGACCGGCGCGCTGGAGTACAACCTGCTGCCGTCCCTCCAGAGCGTGAAGGACCAGCAGTCCCAGCCGGGCACCCCGGCGCAGGACGCCAGCCTGACCTGCTCGCAGAGCGGCGCGGGCGGCCCCAGCCTGCCCTGCCTGGGCCGCGTGACCCCGGCGCTGCTGTCGGCAGCCGGCGCGTGGAACACCCCCCTGACCCTGATTCACGGGGCGTGCGACACCTGCGCGCTCGGCGCGCCCGACGTGCCTGCGCGCCTGGAGCGTGTGCTGGAGGAAACGCAGCGGCTTCGCGCCCCGACCGGCCGCGCCGCGCAGGTCACGGTCCGTGCGGTCACGCCGGAAGACGCTGGCCGCGCCCTGAAAGTCTCGCGGCGCGGCGCGTTCGGCGCGGTGTTCCGCGCGGCCGGGCAGCAGGTCGCGCAGAGCCTCCCGGAAAGCCCGCTGCCGTTCGTGGACTGGAGCGTGCCCGAGGACCGCACCCCGCAGGAATGGCAGTGGCGTGCCCGCACCCTGAAACCCGCCCCGCCCGAGGGGGTCGGCCTGCACTGGCCCGCCCCGCTGGTCGACGACACCTGCATCGACTGTCCTGTCTGCGCGAACGTGTGCCCCACCGACGCCATCACCCGCGACCTGCAACCCGACGGGGGCGTGCGCCTGCTGCTGAACCTCCCGGCCTGCACGGGCTGCATGGCCTGCCTGCGCTCCTGCCCGCCCCAGGCGATTCACGAGCAGACGGCGTGGCTGCCTGCGGCCTTCCAGGCGCCGATCCTGCTGCGCGAGAGTGACAGCGTGATGTGACCCGGCCCTGATCTCATACGGACTCCGAGTGAATGGGCTGCACAGACCGCTGGGTCCGAGCGGAGGCGAGTAGGAAGCAGAACGGAATCCGTATCAGGCCGCGCCGCCGGGCCGGTGTGTGCGTTCGTTCCGGCTGGTACCGGTATCCTGCGGGGGATGCGCCGTCTTCTGCTGTGTTCGCTGCTCCTGCTGCCAGGGGGCGCGGCCGTGGCTCCCACGCTGGCGGCGGCCCCGGCGGTCACCCAGGTGCCGGACGTGCCGGTCATTCACCTGACGCGCGAACCGGGCCTCAGCGCGGGCGTGCGGGCGGCGCTGGCGGACCTGCCGCGCGGCGTGCGGGTGGGCATCCTGCTGCGCGAGGTGAACGGCGGCCCGGTCCTGGAGGCGCAGGATCCGGACGGGGCGTTCATTCCGGCCAGCACGACCAAGCTGGTCACGGCCGCCGCCGTCCTGCACAGCGTGGGCGGCGCGGACGGCGCGTGGACGGCGCAGCTGACCGTCCCGGCCGCGCAGGTGGGCGCGCGGGGCGTGCAGGCGCGCGTGAAGGCCGTGACCCTGCGCGGCAGCGGCGACCCCACGCTCAGCCTGAAGGGCGGGTACAGTCTGCGTGCCCTGGCGCGGCAGGCGTACGCGCGTGGGCTGCGCGAGGTGGGCGAGGTCCGGCTGGACGAGACCCTGGACGCCGCGAGTTTCGCCTCGCTGATTGTCGGGGTGCCCATGACGGGACTGCGTCTGGACGGCTGGCATGACGACCCGCCGCTGAGTGCCCTGCAGGCCCGCGTGCGGCTGGGCGCGGCCCTGATTGCCGAACTGCGCCGCGCGGGCGTGCGGGTCGCGTCGGACGTGCCGGGGGGGGCCGCGCCGTTCACGCCGTACCTGCCGCCGGTCCCGCAGAACGCGGCGGGGGACCCCCCGGCCGAACCGGAGGCGTTCGTGCCGGTCGCCCGGCGGCCCGAGCAGGGCGTGGCGGTGGTGCGCAGCGAGTCGCCGCAGGTCGTGCTGGCGCGCACCCTGCGGCCCAGTGACAACCTGCTGGCCGAGGGTCTGCTGGCCACGCTGGCGCACCCGCCCGGCGGGAACGGCACCCTGAGCGGCGCGCTGGCCCGTGAGCGGGCGTTCCTGCGGCAGATCGGCGTGAACCTCGCGGGGCTGAAACTCGCCGACGGCAGCGGCCTGAGCCGCGAGTCCCGCCTGAGCCCCCGCGCGCTGGGCACCCTGCTGACCGTCATGCACGACCTGCCGTACCCCACGCCCGCCGCGCAGGACATCGCCCTGAAGGCCGCCCAGCCCGTGCGGCTGCTGCCCGGCGCGCTGTACCGCGACCGGGGCAACGCGTTCATCGAGGCGCTCCCGCAGGCCGGAACGGGCGAGGACGTTCCCGCCCAAGACGGGCGGGGCGGCACGCTGGCCCTGCGGATGCGCGGCCTGAACCTGGACGTGCGTGCCAAGACCGGCACGCTGCCCGGCGTGAGCGCCCTGGCGGGGTACGTGACGGGCCGCAGTGGCCGCACCCTGGCCTTCGCCATCCTGATGAACGGCCCCGAGGACACGCCCATCCTGACCCTGCGGGCCGTGCAGGACCGCGTGGTGCAGGCGATGGTGCAGGCTCACTGACGTTCCTGTCGGGATTTTCACGTGCCGCGCGGCCCTATCGTCTAGACTTGCGGGCGTGATGAGTGACGGGGCAGCAGGGGCAGGAATGACGGTGGTCGTGGCGACCGGTAACGCGGGCAAGGTCCGCGAGATTCAGGAGGCGCTGGGCGGGCTCGGCTGGACGCTGCGCGGCCTGGACGGGCTGCCGCTGCCCGACGAGACCGGCTCGACCTACGAGGAGAACGCCGCCCTGAAAGCCTGCGCCGCCGCGCACATGCTGAACCTCCCGGCCCTGGCCGACGACAGCGGCATCGAGATCGAGGCGCTCGGCGGTGAACCCGGCGTGTACAGCGCCCGCTACGGCAACGTGGGCAGCGACACGGAACGCAACGTCCTGATTCTCGAACGCCTGCGCGGGCAGAAGAACCGCCGCGCGAAATTCGTGTCCGTGATCATCCTCGCGTACCCGGACGGGCACCTCGAAACGTACCGGGGCGAACTGCCCGGCACGCTGCTGGAAGGCCCGCGCGGCGAGAACGGCTTCGGTTACGACCCGCTGTTCGTGCCGGACGGCGACACCCGCACCCTGGCCGAGATGACCGTCGCCGAGAAACGCGCCCTCAGCCACCGGGGGCAGGCGCTCGCGGCGCTGCGGGCCGCGCACCACGCCGGACTGCCGGAACGGGAAGTCAGCCAGCTCGGCTGACCTGCGTTCAGGGACCGCTGGGACAACAGCAGGGAAATCTTCACTCTGGGGGCCGCGCGGCAGTCGCTCGGCCCCCGGCCCCGTACGGTGGGCCGCATGAGTGACCGTCACAGCATCTACCGCAGCATCCTGATCGGCCTTGTCGGCGGCGCCGCCGGGACCCTCGCCATGGGCCAGTACTGGACCCGCGCCGCGCCGCTCGTCGAGGGTAGCAGTGACGGTGAGGGCAGCGACGGGGGCGGTAGCCAGAAGCCGAAACCCGATCAGCATTCCATCGCCCCGCTCGGGCAGGTGCACGAACCCGGTGAGAGCAGCACCGCCGCCCTGGGCCGCCTCGCCTACGAGGGTGTGGCCGGGCACGCGCCGGGCAAGCAGACCCGCGCGGCCCTCAGCGAGGCCGTCCACTGGGGTATAGGCGCCGTCAGTGGCGGCCTGTACGGCGCGCTCGCCGGGCGCGGCAACCCGGTCAAGGGCGCGGCGTTCGGCGTGGGCCTGTGGGCGCTGGTCGACGAGGGCCTCGTGCCGCTGCTGGGCCTTCAGGACGGCCCGGCCGGCAGTCCCGCGCGCGGGCACGCCAACCGCCTGGGCGCGCACGTCGCCTACGGCCTGGGCCTGAGCCTGACCGTCCTGCTCCTGGACGCCGTACTGCCCAGGGACTGAACGGCCGTCAGTCACGACGGACAGACTGAACAGGTACGCTGGACGGATGAACTTCGGACCCTGGATGACCGGTTGGAAGGGTCTGGCCCTGCTGGGCATCGTGGGCGGTGCGCTGTGGTTCTGGTGGCCTGCCCCTGTGCCGGCACCGGACATCCTGACTTCGTGCGAGACCCAGGCTCGTCGGCAGGGTCTCGCACCCGTATCGCCCGAACCTGCGGTCATGCCCGACGTGGTGCCGGCCGGGTACGCCAGCACCCTGAAGATTGATGGCCGACCCGTCACTTCCAGCGCGGTCCTGACCCTCGGTGACGGTTCCGTCTGGCAGTGCCGCGTGGACGCGCGGGGCCGGGTCACGCTAGCCCCCCCGCCCTGAATCGCCCCAGCTCTGGAACGTAGCGTCGTAACCCCCTCGGCCGGAGCTCCCGGCGCACCGGCTGGCAGCAGTCAGGCCGCCGGGTTTGCACCGGGCGGCCTGCGGGGTGGGTCTCTGGTTTACGCCTGGGCGTGTTCGCGCACGTCGTTCTTCAGGCGCATCAGGATGGCGCCCATGCCGCGCAGGCGCATGGGGGTGATCAGTTCGGTCAGGCCCATGTCCATGTAGAACTGGTCGGGGACGCTCAGGATCTCGTCGGGCGTGGCGCCGCTGAGGGCCTCGTGCAGGATGCCGGCGTAGCCGCGCACGGTGGGGGCTTCCTCGGGCACCTTGAAGTACATGTTCACGCCGCCCGTCTCGTCGCGTTCGGTGACCAGGAAGAAGGGGCTGGTGCATTCCGGGACGGGTTGCAGGAATTCCGGGTGCTCGACGTACTTCTCGGGCAGGCCGGGGAGTTTCTTGCTGTATTCAAGCAGGGCCTGGAGGCGCAGGGCCTTGGGTGCGCTGCGGAACATGCTGACGATGCTCTGGAGCTTCTCGGGCAGGGGGGCGGGGGCGCTGTCGCTCATGGGGGTACTGTAGCGCCGGGTGGGGGGTGGGATTGGGTGACCCTGTCCAGTTGACCTCTTTTGTCAATTAGTGGCGTCTCAGAGTACAATCCCGGAGGTCATCCGTCTCACCCCGGCCCTGCCGGGCACACCCCAGCCACAGGAGGCAACACACATGGAATACGCAAAAGACGTACTGGTCAGCACCGAATGGGTCGCGCAGAACCTGAACAAGGACGGCATCCGCCTGATCGAGGTCGACGAGGACATCCTGCTGTACGACACCGGCCACATCCCCGGCGCCGTGAAACTCGACTGGCAGACCGACCTGTGGCACCCCGTCGAACGTGACTTCATCACGCCCGACAAGGTCAGCGAACTGCTGGGCCGCCTGGGCATCGGGGCCGACGATCAGATCATCCTGTACGGCGACAAGAGCAACTGGTGGGCCAGCTACGCCTACTGGTTCCTGAGTTACAGCGGCGTGAAGAACCTGAAACTCATGAACGGCGGCCGCCAGAAGTGGATGGCCGAGGGCCGCGAAACCACCACCGACGCCCCCAGCGTGCAGGCCAGCGAGTACCCCGCCCTGACCCGCGACGACAGCCTCCGCGCCTACCGCGACGAGGTCAAGGCCCACCTGAGCGCCGTTCAGGAAGGCAAGGGCGCGCTGGTCGACGTGCGCAGCCCCGACGAGTTCAGCGGCAAGGTCACGCACATGGCCAACTACCCGCAGGAAGGCGTGCTGCGCGGCGGCCACATTCCCGGCGCGCGTTCCATTCCCTGGGCGAAAGCCACCAACGAGGACGGCACCTTCAAGAGCGCCGACGAACTCAAGGCCCTGTACGAGGGTGAGGGCGTCACGGCCGACAAGGACGTCATCGCGTACTGCCGCATCGCCGAGCGCAGCAGCCACAGCTGGTTCGTGCTGCGCGAACTGCTGGGCTACCCGAAGGTGCGTAACTACGACGGCAGCTGGACCGAGTGGGGCAACGCCGTGGGCATGCCCATCGAGAAAAGCTACAGCGAAAGCTGAACCCCGCTCCCGTCACAGCTCCCGTCACACAGCTCCCGTCACAGCCCCCGCCGCGCGCGGGGGTTTTTTTACGTGTGGGCGCTGTCCGGGCATGACGGCACCCTGACAGGCCGACTCCAGAGTATGATGCGCTTTGAATCACAAACCAGTTGACGGTCCGCGCCGTCCCAGGGAACCTGCCTGAGCCGCCCGGACTGCATGTGGAGGCTGCATCCATGAAACCATCCCGCCTGTTCCTCACCCTTGCCCTGCTGTCCCTTCCCGCCGCGCACGCCCAGACCACCCCGACCCTCCCGCCGCTGACCGTGCCCGGCGACCTGCGCCCCGACGCGCCCGAACTCGCCGCGCGCGGCCAGTACGCCGTGGGCGTGCGCACCATCGCGCTGGTGAACAGGGACCAGCTGGACATCGTGAACGCCAAGGACGGCGTCGTGCCCCGCTACGACCGCCCCCTGACCACCGAAGTCTGGTACCCCACCGCCGGGCAGAGCGGCAGCGGCCAGACCACCTACAGCGACGTGCTGGGCAGCGCCCCCGACAAACCCTTCCTGACCCCCGGCCGCGCCACCCGCGACGCCACTCCCCTCGGCCAGTCGTTCCCGCTGGTGATCCTCTCGCACGGGTACGCCGGCAGCCGCGTCCTGATGACCTACCTCGCCGAGAACCTCGCCAGCAAGGGCTACGTCGTGGCGGCCATCGACCACACCGACAGCACCCACGGCAACCGCGCCGCCTTCGCCAGCACCCTCCTGAACCGCGCGCTCGACGACAACTTCGTCATCAGCGAGATGGCCCGCCTGGGCGCGGCGGGCAGCGGCTCGCCCCTGAGCGGCGTCGTGAACGCCGACCAGACCGCCATCGTCGGGTACTCCATGGGCGGTTACGGCGCCCTGAACGCCGCCGGCGCCGGGTACGGCCCGCAGATGGCCCCCCTGATCCCCGGCACGGGCTTCGCCACGCGTCAGGCCGGGAACTACACGCCTGACCCGCGCATCAAGGCCGTCGTCGCCTTCGCCCCCTGGGGCGGAGCCGCCGCCGTGAAGGGCATCGGCGTGAACTTCGGCGGCAAGTACGGCTTCTGGGAAGATGCCGGCCTGCAGAACCTCAAGGTGCCCACCCTGTTCGTCGTGGGCGACCGCGACGACGTGTCCTGGTACGAGGACGGCGTCAAACCGCTGTTCGAGAACGCCGTGAACGCCGAACGCTACATGCTGGTGTACCAGAACGCCCTGCATAACGTCGCGCCGAACCCCGCGCCCGCCGAATCCTTCGCCTCCTTCGGCGATTACATGCACTACGCCGAACCCGCCTGGGACAGCGCCCGCCTGAACAACATCAACCAGCACTTCGTGACTGCGTTCCTGAACCTGAAACTCAAGGGCGACCAGAGCGCCGCCGAGTACCTGAACGTGCCGGTCCCCGTCTCCAACAACGCCAAGTACAGCCGCAACGCCGACGGCACCCCCAAGGCCGACGACACCTACTGGAAAGGCTTCAAGGACCGCACCGCGCGCGGCCTGGAGCTGTACCACCTGATGCCCAAACAGTAAGCAGGCCCGACCGCCTGCCCCTGCCCTGACCGGGTGGAGGCGGGCGGTGTTCTCTTGCCGCCTGCCTTAGCGGAAGTCGTTCACGCGGTTCAGCGGGCCGCCCAGGCCGTCCAGGCGGGCGGGCAGGCTGCTGGTCTGAACGGGCTGGCCGGTGTCCGCGTCCACCGTCTGGAAGGTGGCGCTGCCCGCAGCGGGGTGCAGGGTCAGCAGGGTGACGGTACTGCGGGCCGTGCCCGGGTACCCCACGTAATTGCGTCCGCCGATGCCGCCGCTGGCGAGGACGTTCAGGCTGCCCAGCTGTCCGGGGTAGTACGCCGCGTGATGCCCGCTGACGTACGCCAGCACCCGCCCCTCCTGCATGACCTGCCGCAGCGGCCCGGCGTCCCGGATGACCTCGCCCGCGCGGTTCTTGCCCTCGCTGACGCCCGCAAGCGGCAGGTGCCCCAGGACCAGCCGGATCCCGGCGGCGCGGGCGGGCGCCGAGGCGAGCTGCGCGGCCAGCCACGCGCGCTGCGCGGCGTCCACGACGGGACCGCTGGCGTCCAGGGTCGCCACGAACACCGTCCCGCCGCCCAGCGTGAAACTGCTGCGAAACGGGAAGTCCGCGCGGTCCACGAACGTCAGCGCGGGCGGGTGCGCCTGCCAGTACGTGCGCGCCTCGCGGCGGTCGCGGGGCAGCGAGGCGTCGTGGTTGCCGGGCGTGAACGCGAACGGAATCCCGGCGCGGTTCAGGGGCGCGTGCACGTCCCGGTCGAACGCCGCCCACATGGCCCGCACCTGCGCGTCCGTCAGGGACGCCTTCTGCCCGGCGATCAGGTCACCGGCCGACAGGACCGCGTCGGGCCGCCAGTCGTTCACGATGCGCGTCACGCTGCGGCCCAGCGCGGGCGGGTAGCTGGTGCTGCCGTACGGCCCGTTGAAGTCGCTGAGGATCGCCACACGCACCGGATCAGGCAGGGCAGGCGAAACAGGGGCGGCCGAGAGTAGCAGCGGCAACAGCAGCAGGGGCAGCGGCAGGGCAGGGGAGCGCACGCCCGGCAGTTCATCACGGCTTCTTGAGGAAATCATCAGGTGCCCCGGACGCTCAGGGCGCACCCTGGGGCATGACCCGCGACGACGCGCCCAGCCTGAACCCCACCCTGGCCCCCCACACCACCCCCGCGCCGGAACACCGCTCTGCCGAACAGGGGCCTGCCCCGGCGGCGGCGGACCTGCCGCCCGCCCCGGCGGTGCCTGCACCGTCCGGGGACGCCCTGAGCAGCACCGAGGTCGAGGCGCTGATGGGCGGCGCGGACGCCAGCATGGCCGAGGCGAACAAGGCGCTGGACACCGCCGAGGGGATCGACCCGGACACGGAAAGCTGATCGGTATCCTGCGGTCATGCAGTCCATCACGGAACTTCGGGCGGCGTGCGCCGCGCTGCCGCACTCGCATGAGACCTTCCCGTTCGACCCGACCACCCTGGTATTCAAGGTGGGCGGGGCGGGCGCGAAGATGTACGCCCTGACCGACGTGCAGGCTGACCCGGTCACGGTGTCCCTGAAGGTCACGCCGGAACGCGGCGAGGAACTGCGCGCCGCGTTCCCGGGGGTCACGCCCGGTTACCACCTGAACAAACGCCACTGGATCACCGTCACCCTGGACGGCCGCGTACCGGAAGAGTTGCTGCGCGAACTGATCGTGGGCAGTCACGCGCTCGTCGTGCGCGGCATGACGCGGGCGCAGCGCACCGGGCTGGGCCTGTGACGCCCACGCCGCTGCGGGTCATGATCGGTGCCGGAGAGCAGCGCTGGGACGGCTGGACACCCACCCAGCAGACTGACCTGAATCTGCTGGAGCCCGCCAGTTTTGCCGCGTACTTCGGAAACCGGTGGGCCGACGCGTTCCTGTGCGAGCACGTCTGGGAGCACCTGACGGTAGCGGAAGGCGAACGCGCCGCGCGGCTGGTCTACACGTACCTGAAGCCCGGCGGGCGGCTGCGCGTCGCCGTTCCGGACGGGAATCACCCGGACCCGGCGTACCAGGCGGTGGTCGCCGTGAACGGTCCCGGTCCGGCGCACGACCACCGGGTGCTGTACACGCTGGAGACCCTGACGCCCGTGTTCACGCAGGCGGGCTTCACGGTGCAGCCCCTGGAATGGTGGGACACCGCCCACACCTTCCACCACGCGGACTGGGACGTGCTGGACGGCCCGGTCTACCGCAGCCGCCACCTTGACCACCGGAACGCGGCGTTCCGGGCGGGTGTGGGCGCACCGGGGTTCACCAGCCTGATCCTCGACTGCCGCAGGCCCCCGGCCAGCCCATGACGGCGCCGGGCAGCCGGGTCCGCCGACGCCGCGCGCTGCGGCGACTGGGCATCACGGGCCTGTGGCTGGCGGCCCTCCTGACGCTCGGGGCGTGGCTGGGCGTGTTCCTGGCCCTGGCCCCGGCCCGCGCGGCCCTGAACGGCGCGGCGCAGTCGCTGGGCACGCTGGACCGGCAACTGGCGGACGCGCAGGCGACCCTGGCCCCGCTGGACCTGCTGGGCCGCCCGGAAACGCAGGAGGCCGCCCGCACCCTGCGCACCCTGGCCGAGGCGGCGCGGCGCACGCCACTGCTGGACGTGTTCATTCCGCCCGCCACGCTGGACGCCGGGGTGAACCTGGCCCGCGAGTGGGAGACCGGCCTGCGCGACCGCCCGCCGCTCCCGGCCCTGGCCGAGGCGCGGCGGAGCGTGAGCGAGTGGCTGGCGCGCGTGCAGGCCCTGCAACGCCGCCTGACGTGGCTGGGTGTGGGCCTGGGGGCGCTGGTCACGCTGCTGTGCGCGTGGTTCGCGGTCGGGCAGGTGGCCCTGATCCGGCTGGTGGCAGAGGTCCGGCCAGACCGGCACCCCTGACACGGCCCCCCGGCGGTCAGCCCAGGGAGGGGAGGGGCGGTAGGCCCACCCGCGCCCGGTACGCCGCGACCGGCCACGCCCGCCCGCCGCCCTGCCGGACCCACTCGACCTGACCGGCCCCGTCCCGCTGGTAGTGGTACGCCTCGCCCACCGCGCCGAATCCCGCTTCCGGCGCGGGCTTCAGCGTGTGCGCGTCCACCACGGTCAGTTCCGTGACACTCAGGCCCGGGTCGCCCTGCGGCACCAGCGACACGAGGCGGCCCCCCAGGTTCACCACGTCGAACACACCCCAGTCAGTGGCAAAGCGGCCCGTGAAGCCGTCCAGGTCGGTGTCCGGCGCGTCCGCCTCGGCCTTCGCGGGTACCTTCGCGGCCAGATCGATCAGCCGCACGAGGTTCGTGGCCCACTCGGTCGCCGGGCCGCCCAGGCAGTTCGTCAGGACCGACACCGACAGCCCCGACTGCGGGTCCAGCCACGACTGCGTGATGTGCCCCGGAAAGCCACCCGAGTGCCCCACCAGCGTCCGCCCGTTCACCTCGTCCAGGATGAAGCCCAGCCCGTACCAGCGCCGCGACGGGCGCGTGACCTCCGATTCCTTCCTCTGCATCAGCCGTTTCGACCGGTCCGACAGCAGTTCCGGGCGGCCCGGCGCATGCGCCGACAGGTACGCCGTCACGTCCTCCGCCGTGCCGTAGAAGCCCGTGGCAGCCGCCATCGCCCGCGTGTCGCTGGACGGCAGCACCCGCCGCGCGTCGTTCCCCGCCAGTCGCCCGCTGTGCCCCGCTGCCAGTTCCGGCTCGCGCGCCGCCGGGAGTTCCGGCCCCAGGTTCCGCAGCCCCAGCGGCCCCGTGATGTGCGCCGCTACGAAGTCCCCGTATGTTTCCCGGCTGGCCGCCTCGATGATCAGGCCCAGCAGCGAGTACCCCATGTTCGAGTACTTGAAATGCGTGTTCGGCGCGAACACCTCCGGCGCGCGGCACAGGTCCAGCAGCGCCGCCCGGTCCGGGAAGGCGTGAAGCTGCTGCCAGTAATCGCTGTCCGCCCCGTCCCGGTTGATGCCCGACTGGTGCCCCAGCAACTCCCGCACCGTCATGGCCGCCGCCGGCGACCCCTCCAGCTCCGGCAGCCAGTGCCCCGCCGGGTCGTCCAGTCGCACGATCCCGGCCTCGATCAGCTGAAAGACAGCCGTCGCCGTGAACGTCTTCGAATGAGACGCGATGCGGAACAGGTGCCCCGGCGTCAGCGCCTCGTCCGTCGCCTCGTTCGCCACGCCCAGCGCGAACGACGCTGCCAGCTCCCCACCCACCCGCACCGCCACCTGCACGCCCGGCACCCGCGCCAGATCCCGCTGGAACTCCAGCCAGGACGGCAGGTAGGGAGCCAGGGCGCGCACCGCATCAAGAAGAGGCATGAGGGCAGCGTAGCGCGCCCCGGCCCCAGCCGCAGGACCCCTGGGCCGGACAGAGGCGGGGGCGTCCCGGTCAGCCCAGGACGCCCCCACCACCACAGGTTCAGAACGACGGGTTCAGAACGCCGTGTCGAGTGCCGCCAGCGCCGCGTCCGCATCCGTCACGCCCGCCTGGGCCATGTCGGGGCGGCCGCCACCCTTGCCGCCGCCTGCCGCGGCGAGCTTGCCGATCAGCTGCCCGGCGTGCGCGCCGCGCGTCACGGCGTCCTTGGTCGCCTTCACGACCAGGCCCTTGTCGCCCGCCAGCACGACCATGTCCGCGCCGCTCTGGTCGAGCAGTTTGTCGGCGGCGCCGCGCAACTCGTTGCCCTCGATGCCCGAGAGTTTCAGCGCGGCGACCCTGAAGCCGCCCAGCTCGCGGGTCTGCGCGGCCCCGCCGGCCCCGCCGCCCATCTGCGCCTCGGCCAGTTGACGGCGGACGGTCACGGTTTCCTTCTCGGCGGCCTTCAGTTGCGTCTGGAGGCCGGTCACGCGGGCTTCCAGGCCGTCGGGGCTGGTGTTCAGCAGCGCGGCGGCCCGCGCGGCAGCGTTCAGGCGTTCGCGCACCCACGCGGTGGCCTGCTCGCCCGCCAGGGCTTCCACGCGGCGCACCCCGGCGGCCACGTTCTCGTCACCCAGGATCACGAATGCGCCGATGTCGCCGGTGCGGGTCACGTGCGCGCCGCCGCACAGTTCCATGGAGCTGACGGTCTGCCCGGCGTACTCCACGCTGCCGCCCACGCGCACCACGCGCACCGTCTCGCCGTACTTCTCGCCGAACAGTGCGGTCGCGCCCGCCGCCCTGGCGTCGGCAATGGGCATCTCCTGCCACGTGACCGCGAAGTTCGCGCTCACCCAGCGGCTCACCAGGGTTTCCACCGCTGCGATCTCGTCGGCACTCAGGGCCGCGCCGTGCGAGAAGTCGAAGCGCAGACGGTCGGCCGCCACCAGCGAGCCTTTCTGCTGCACGCCGCTTCCCAGCACGGCCCGCAGCGCAGATTGCAGCAGGTGCGTGGCGGTGTGGTGCCGCTGGATGGCCTGCCGCTCGCCCGACACGACGGCGCGCACGTTCAGGCCTTCCTTCAGTTCGCCGGACTCGACCAGCACGTCGTGCAGGAACACGCCCTGCGGCGTCTTGCGGGTGTCGCGCACCACCCCCATGCCGCCGTCCCACTCGATGCGCCCGGTGTCGCCGACCTCGCCGCCGCCCTCGGCGTAGAAGGGCGTGCGGGACAGCACCACGGTCGCCTCGCTCCCGGCGCTCAGGTGCGCCAGCCGCTCACCCGCACCGACCAGCGCCACGACCTCACCCTCGGCCTGAAGGTCGTCATACCCGACGAACACGGTGGGGGACAGGCCGTCCAGCGCCTCCATATTCCCGCCGAACAGTTCGCTCTTGCCGTACTTGCTGCCCGCCCGCGCGAGGTTCTGCGCGTTCTCCAGGCTCTCCGCGTACCCGGCCTCGTCCACGCTGATCCCGTACTCCTCGGCGATCTCCTTCGTCAGGTCCACCGGGAAGCCGTACGTGTCGTACAGCACGAACGCGTCGTTGCCGGACAGGGTCGCGCCCCTCTCCATGCCGCTCAGCAGCTTACCCAGGCGCTGAATGCCGCCCTCCAGCGTCCGCAGGAAGCTCTCCTCCTCGGCCCGCACGGTCGCCTCGACCTTCGCGAGGTTCTCCCGCAGTTCCGGGTACGCGTCACCCATGCGCTCGGCCACGATGGGCACCAGCTTGAACAGGCTCGGCTCACGCAGGCCCAGCAGGTACGCGTGACGGCACGCGCGGCGCAGGATCTTCCGCACCACGTACCCGCGCCCCGTGTTGCTGGGCACGCTCCCGTCCGCGATCACCATGCTCACGCTGCGGATGTGCTCGGCCACCACCCGGTGAGACACACTCACCTCACCCTCGTACGGCTGCCCGCTCAGTTCCGCCACGCGCGTCACGATCGGCAGGAACACGTCGTTACTGTAGAAGTCCGGCACGTCCTGCACCACGCTCGCCACGCGCTCCAGCCCCATGCCGGTATCAATGTTCTTGAACGGCAGGTCCCGCAGCACGGGCGTCCCGTCCGCCAGCGGCTCCTGCCGGTCAAACTGCGGGAACACCAGATTCCAGATCTCCAGGAACCGCGCACTCTCACGCGTCACCGCGTAATCCGCCCAGCTGTCATCCCCGTACTTCGGGCCACGGTCATAGAAGATCTCGCTGCACGGCCCGCACGGCCCATTCGGACCTTCCTTCGGCGCGTCCGCCGGCCAGAAGTTCTCATCCGCCCCGAAGCGGTGCACGTGGCTCGGGTCAATCCCGATCTCCTGCGTCCAGTACATGAACGCCTCATCGTCATCCTCGTAGATCGTCACGTACAGCTTGCTGCCGTCCATGCCCATCCACTCGGCGCCCGTCAGGAACTCCCACGCCCAGTGAATCGCGTCCCGCTTGAAGTAATCACCGAAACTGAAGTTCCCCATCATCTCGAACAGACTCAGGTGCCGCCGCGTGCGCCCCACGTTCTCGATATCGCCCACCCGCACGCACTTCTGCGCCGTCGTCACGCGCTTGCTGGCCACGCCGTCGAACACGGCCGGCGCACCCATGAACTGCTCCTTGAACGGCTGCATGCCCGCCACCGTGAACAGCGTCGTCGGATCCGGCGCGACCGTGCTGTAACTCGGCAGGTGCAGATGCCCCTTACTCTGGAAGAACTGCAGGTACTTCTCGCGAATCTGTGCGGTAGAAAGCGGACCAGTCATACCGCAAAGTCTAGCGCGCCCACCCAGACCGTACACCCAGCACGGATACCCCGCGTAACCGGCCGCCGGACCTGCCGACTGACCCACCCAGGCAGACAAAAGCGCCCAGGCAGAATGCCCAGGCACAAGTAAGAGGATTTCAGGCGCGCAGCATGTGAATATTTGATATTGCGACCTTCGAGTTTAGATTTTATTTTGATGGGGGATATTGCGTTTTTGGCATAATTCCGAACTCTAAACGCCCTTTTTCTGGCTTCATGCTTGGATCCGGGGAGCTTCGAATGTATGCGACCAGCTGAATTCCGCCAGATTTAAAATCTCTTATTTTTGCGTAATCTACGATGTCGCTCTCCACTAGTGCGTTCGCGGCAAAAATATCACTCTTGATTTCCAGATCCTTCAGACCGTAGAATTTATAGAATAGATCAACCATTTTACAGTCATTCGGATTTGGGCCATATAATAGACTCCCTTCGCCAAGAAGAATGCTGTATCGATTGGAATAGTTTTTGTTGGAATTTATAAATAGTTGTGTATTCTTTGTGATAATTTGATTACCTATTCTATACCTGTATACCCCATCAGTGCTGCCCGTAAGTACACATTTGTAATTTGTACAGAATAAGCTTGCGGCTATGGATTTTTCTGCTGAAGAACCGGAACCTGAGCAAGAAATTATTAAAAAAACTGGCAATATAGTGCGCTTCATTTCCTTAGCCACCCCATTACATTCAGGTAACTATGAGATTGAGATATCTTATAGATTTTCTTGCCAGCAACCGAGCTATGCTCCAAGCCTATTGTGTCTGTAAACTTAGTTCCTACATTCTGTTGCGCTATGGTGAAGTTATCGTCAGAGGCACTTGATACGATCGCTACATGCCCAACGGAAGAAAATGGATTGGGGCCGAAGATGATTAAATCCTGATATTTTGGCTTCTCTGTGGATCCTATCTTAAACTGGGTCAGTTTTCTTTGGGTATTAACGTTGCCATTCGGAGTATTCTTATCAAAATAATCTTCCGCATTACCCGATCTGGGGGCAAATTCAACACCTAGGCTATCATAATAGTAGCGCCTGACAAATTCTACGCATTGCCATTTCAGGCCGTACTCATACTTATTGCCATCCTTTGAATAATTCCGATTCCCTGACGCGCTTTCCTCTGACGATTGCACTCCGTCATTGTAATATGCCTTGACTCCATCGAGTGAACCGATTTCGGCTCCCCAATCCTTGTTGGCGCGTATAGTTCTTTTTATTTCGGCACTGGTATCTTTGACTGTGCCAGATTGCCGGGGATTTTGAATCTGATCCCGCTGAACTGACGGCTGGTTTTTGAATGTATTGTTCAGATTATCTGAGAAAACTTCAGAATGGTATATTGCCCTCCATTTCCTCTCGTCTCTATCTGTATCTGGATTGCGGGCGGTGTACCATTGTCTTTCGAGATGTCTGCTTCGTTCGTCTATATTGTTTCCGTAAACTTCTCTCCAGTGGAGTCGCACGGCATCTGCGGCTTCTGTGGGAGTTATAGCAAAATCACCATTTGAATCTAACCCGCTATTATTCTTATAGCCTTTGGGGTTTGAAGTTTTGGTTTTCCATACTGAATTGTAGGATTTATTCGCATTGCCGCCCAAAATACTCATATATATCTCTTCAAGAGTGATATTTCTATTTTCTGCCTTGGCTTTTGCGACTGCCTGAGGCACTCCATGGGTTTTCAAAAATTTTTCTACATAAGGCAATTGCTCAGTAGCACTCATTTTTTGGAATTCTTTGGCGGACACGAGACCAAAATCCTTGGCTGCCTCTGGGCCGAACTGAATCAGACCATAATAACCCAGCCCATTATCAGCCTTTGAATCTAGTCCTCGTGTTCCATGATTATGGTCTGCTGATTCAAAAGTCATAACTGCCAATAAAAGATCTCTTGGAATTCCGATTCTTTTGCACATTTCATCTAATTGATCTAAAAATTTGGGCTCGGATAGGGCTGGGAGCTTCTTACGCATCGCCGGAGTCAGTGTTTGCTCCCAATCTATTGTACGGTTGTTGGCCTGTTCGGGAATTATATCCGAAGATGAAGAGCTGCCTTGTTGATTTTGAGCAGGCTTTATCCAAGCGGCCATGCGTAACGTAATTTCAGAGACCGTGAATGTATCTCTGGTCGTGATGTTTGTGAAACTACTGGTGACAGTTTTGCCGTCGGGGCTGATTTTTCCCTGAAATTCAGCTTTGTTCTCGGTGCCTTTCAGCGTGAAGGTGTTGTCGTCGCGGAGTTGCCCTTCAAGGTGCCAGCCGCTGCCCTTGCCAGGTGTGGCTTGGTAGCGGGCGGTGAGGTGCCCGTCGGGTCGGCGGATGATGCGCAGCTGGAAGGTGACGCCTTTGGCCGCGCCCCGGAAGGTGCGTTCCCAGCGTTGCTGGTTGGCTTTGAGCGGGCGGGGTGCTGTGGTGGGGGTGGGGGTTTTGGGTTTGGGTGCTTTGCTGGGTACGGTCTTTGGCTCTCTGGTATCGAACATGTGACCTCCGGTTCACCTAGCGTACCGGGTGGTCTGGGGGTAGCGCGGCGCAAATGAGGCAGGCCCGGCGCATGGGCGGCCGGGCCTGTTCTGTGTGGGCTGGTTCAGTCGAGGTCGACGGCCCACCACGCTTCGCGTTGCGCGGCGAGGCGGGCGCGGGGGTCGCCGATGGTGTCGAGGGCGCGGGCGAGGCCCTGCCAGTCGGGTTCGCTCATGGGGTCGATGGCCAGGGCGCGCTGGTGGAACTGCGCGGCGTCGCGGTCGCGTCCGGCTTCGGTGGCGGCGCGGGCGGCCACGCCGAGCAGGCTGAGTTGTTTCTGTTCGAGGCGGGAGCGGACGTCGTCGGCCCAGGGGCTGTCGGTGCCGGGCAGGTAGTGGCCGTACTGCGTGACGAGTTCCCGGAGTTCCTCGAGGCCCAGGCTGCCCTGTTCGGCCTGCGCGGCGAGCAGTTCGAAGCGTTGCACGTCGTACTCGGGGTTCAGGTCGCTGGCCAGCGCGTAGCGGCGGTTGGCGCTGACGACCGCTTCGTTGCTCAGGCTGCGGCGCAGGCGGTGCAGGGTGGTGTGGAACAGGCTGCTGGCGCGCGCCTCGTCCTTTTCGGGCCAGAGGGCCTCGGCGGCTTCCCAGCTGGTGACTTCCTTGTGTTCCAGCAGGTAGAAGAACAGTTCGAGGGCCTTGCGGCTGACCCAGGACACGGCGCTGCCCTGCCAGACGACCTGCGCGGTGCCCAGGCCCTTGGCCTGCATGCCGCTCTCGCCCTGGAGGGTCAGTCCGGCGCGGCGCAGGCGGGCGTCGATGGCGGTGGTCAGGTCCTGCGGGGTGAAGGGTTTGGGCAGGTAGTCGTCCGCGCCGAGGTTCATGCCGCGCCGCACGTCGCCGCGTTCGGCGTGGCTGGAGAGCAGCATGAACGGAATGGCGGACAGTTGCTCGTGCGCGCGGAGTTTCTCCAGGAATTCCAGGCCGGTCATGTACGGCATGACCACGTCGCTGATCACGAGGTCCGGCGTGAACACTTTCAGCAGGTCGAGGGCTTCGACGGGATGGGTGCTGGTGCGCACCTCGTGCCCGGCGCGGGAGAGGATCACGCTGACGAGTTTGAGGATGGCAGAGTCGTCGTCCACCACGAGGATGCGGGGCATGCCGCTCAGTTTAACAGGACGGCGGGCCAACTGGGGGCGCAGGCGCGGCGCGGTACACCCGGCAGGTGGGTGTTTTGACTGGCTGGACGCGCTGGCGCGGCGTTCCGCGCGTGCGGGGCGGGTGCAGGGGCGGGTGCCGTAGGCTGTCGGACATGACGCACCCGCTGACCGTGATTCACGCCCGGACCCTGACCCTCGACGACACCCGGCCAGAGGTGCAGGCTGTGCTGGTGGGGGGCGGGCGGGTCCTGGCGGCCGGGTCGCGTGAGGACATGGCGGCGCTGGCGCCGGGCGCGCAGGTGCTCGATCACCGGGACCTGCTGCTCACGCCGGGGCTGGCGGAGGCGCACATTCATCTGGTCACGTACGGGTTCTCGCTCTCGGAGGTGCCGCTGCACGGGGCGCGCAGTGTCGCGGAGGTGCAGGCGCGGGTGGCGCAGCGGGTGATGAACACGCCGCCCGGCACCTGGATTCGCGGCGGGGGGTTCCTGCTGTCGGAACTGGGCCTGAACGGGTACCCGTCGGCGGCATTGTTGGACGAGGTAAGCCCGCATCACCCGGTGCTGCTGTACTCGCGGGACCTGCACCTGAGCTGGGCGAACAGCGCGGCTCTGCGACTGGCCGGTATTCATGACGGCACGCCGGACCCGGAGGGCGGGCGGATCGTGCGGCCCCTCGGGTGCCTGCTGGAACTCGCGTCTGACCTCGTGGCCCGCGTCATTCCGGCTCCCAGTGACGCGCAGTACCTCGCGGCGGCCCGCGCCGGGGCGGACGATCTGGCTGCGCGGGGGTACGTGAGCGCGCACACCACGGCCTTCGAGCCGGTCGAGGCGCCCCGCGCCCTCCAGACGCTGGCGCAGCGGGGCGAACTGCCGCTGCGGGTGTGGGCGTGCCTGCCGCACGACCGCCTGGGGCACGCCCGCGCGCTGGGCCTGAGCCGCACGCCCGGCGGGCTGTTCCAGTGGGGAGGCGTGAAGTTCTTCGCGGACGGCGCACTCGGCAGCCGCACCGCGTGGCTGCACGCGCCCGGCTTCGCGGACGGCTCGGGCACCGGCATGCCGCTGGACCCGCCGGACCTGATCGCGGAACTGGGCCGCGAGGCCATCGAACTGGGTCTGACCCCGGTCACGCACGCCATCGGGGACCGCGCGAACACCGAGGTCCTGAACGCCTACGACCACCTGCGCCCCCACGCCGGGGCGCGCGGCATCCGCCTGCGCGTCGAGCACGCCCAGCACCTGCGCGCCGAGGACCTCCCACGCTTCCGGGGCCTGACCGCCAGCGTGCAACCCATCCACCTCCAGGCGGACGGCCCCATGATCCGCGACCTCATGCCGCACCTGGAGGGCCTCAGTTACGCCTTCCGGTCCCTGCGTGACGCCGGGGCGGTCCTCGCGTTCGGCAGCGACGCCCCGGTCGCGCCACCCGAGTACCGTGCGAACTTCGCCGCCGCCATCACCCGCGTGGACGACAGCGGCGCGCGCCTCGCGCCCAGTGAGGCCCTGACCGAACTGGACGTCCTGCACGCCCACACGCGCGGCCCCGCCCTCGCCGCCGGCTGGGACGACGAGGGCATCATCCGCCCCGGCGCCCGCGCCGCCTTCACCCTCTGGGACCGCCTCGGCGGGAACGCCCAGGCCCTGGTGCTGTAAGGGTTGATGGTCAAAAGTTGATGGTTGATGGAGGACAGACCCTCCATCAACCATCAACTTTCAACCATTCACTCCTCGTCGGGGAGGTCGGCGTTGCTGTAGACGTTCTGCACGTCGTCGAGTTCTTCGAGGGCGTCGATCAGGATGAGCAGTTTTTTCGCGTCGTCATCGGCGACGGCGACGGTGTTGCTGGGGACCATGTCCACCTGGGCGTTCTCGATCTCGAAGCCGGCGGCGGTCAGGGCGTCCTGCACGGCGTACAGGTCGTTGGGGCCGGTGCTGATGGCGAGGCCTTCCTCGGATTCCTGGATGTCCTCGGCGCCGTGTTCGATGGCGGTTTCCTGCGCCTGTTCGCTGGTGTCGGTCAGGAGCAGGATGCCTTTCTTCTCGAACTGCCACGCCACGGAGCCGCTGGTGCCGAGGCTGCCGCCGCGCTTGTTGAACACGGCGCGGATGTCGGCGACGGTGCGGTTGACGTTGTCGGTGAGTGCCTCGATCAGGATGGCGGTCCCGCCGGGGCCGTAGCCTTCGTACGTGACTTCCTTGAATTCGGCGGCGCCTTCACCGGCCCCGACGGCGCGTTTGATGGCGTTCTCGATGTTGTCGACCGGGACGGTGTCGCTCTTGGCGGCGGCGATGGCGTTTTTCAGGCTGAGGTTGCCGCTGGGGTCGCCGCTGCCGCCGGAGCGGACGGCGGCCTGAATGGCGCGGATGTGTTTGGAGTACATCGCGCTGCGTTTCTTGTCGTTCGCGCCTTTCTTGCGCTTGATCTGCGACCATTTGCTGTGACCGGCCATGTTGAACACTCCTTACGTGAAACTGCGCCCACCGGGTCCCTGGGGGTCGGGGGCGCGTGCAGGGGGCATTCTAGCGCAGCGGGGCGCGGGGGCCGCCTTCAGCCGTCCTCGTCGGTGGGTTCGCGGTTGGGGTGCGCCGGTTGAAAGCGCGCCTGATGGTCGGTCGGCGAGAGGTTCTCGCGGTCCTGCGCGCGCGGCCCGGTGTCCAGTCCGCTGATCAGCACCTCGCCGGAAGCGGCGGTGTCCGCCTGTGGCCGGTCGTCCTGCCCGTCGCGTTGTGTCATGCCGCTCAGCGTAAGCCGTGGCCGGGCGCGGCCGGGTGTGTGCCGGATGGGGGAGGGTTGAGGGTCGGCACGGCTCGCCTCTGTTCTCTGCGCGCTGCTGTCTGTCCTGCGCCATCAGCCATCGGCTATCGGCTATCGGCTATCGGCCAGTGTCACATGCGCATGACGCTGCGGTCCCCGATGACCATCTGAAGGCCGGTGTCGCTGGGCGCGGTGACCAGCGCGTGACGGCCGATCAGGCTGCGGTGAATGGGCAGGGTGGGGTGCAGCACGCGGGCGAAATCGTCGATCAGGCTGGCGTGCACGCGGGCGCTGTCCACGCGGGCGTGCGCGCCGATGCTCACGCCCGGCCCGATGGTCGCGCCGCGCACCAGGGCGTGCGGGCCGATCCAGACGGGACCGGTGATGACGCTGTCCTCGACGGCGGCGCCCGCCTCGATCACGACCGGGCCAGTCACGACGCTGCGGTCCACGCGGCCCTCGATGCGCCCCTGAAGGCGTGACAGGAAGAAGGAGTTGGCGCTCAGCAGGTCGTCGGGCGTGCCGGCGTCACTCCAGAAACCGCTGAATTCCACGGCGCGCACCTGCCCTCCGGCGGCCATCAGGGCACTCAGCGCCTGCGGGAACTCGATCTCGCCCCGGTCGCTGGGCAGCAGGTCCTGCACGTACTCCAGCAGCGCCGGGCCGAAACTGAACACGCCGCACGCCGCGAGGTTACTCTCGGGTTTGCGGGGTTTCTCGACCAGGCGCAGCAGGCGGCCGTTCTTCACGATGGCCACGCCGTACGCCTGCGGGTTGGGCACCTGTTTCACGCCGATCACGGCGTCCGCGTCGCGCAGGGTGCTGATCATAGGCGTCAGGCGGTCCTGGAAGAGGTTGTCGCCCAGGTACAGCAGGGTCGGCTGGTTTTCCAGGAACGCGCGGGCGCTCAGGACGGCGTGCCCGGTGCCCAGAGCTTCGCGCTGCCGGATGAAGGTCAGGTGCCCGCTGCCCTGCGTGGCGTCGCGCAGGTCCGTCTCGCTGGACGGGCTGCACACGATGCCGATGTCGCTGATGCCGGCGTCCCGCAGGGACTGCACGGCGTGGGCAATGATGGGCTGGCCCGCCACGGGAACGGCGTGCTTGGCGCGGGTCGCGCTGAGGGGCAGCAGGCGACTGCCGCGCCCGGCGGCAAGAATCAGGCCTTTCATGAGATCACACAGGAGTATACGGGCCGCGCCATGAGCGAGTCTGAGAACGCGTCGGCGCGGCCCCTGCGCGCTGGCCTCAGCGGGTCAGGGCGTCGTCCAGCGCCTGCGCGAAGGCGTCCTCGTCGTCCAGCCAGGGGTAGTGCGCGGCGTCCAGCACGGTCACGTCGCCGTCCGCGAGGTCCGCGACCCACTGCACCTGCTCGGGGTAACTGGTGCGGTCGTGCGCGCCCGAGATCACGAACACCGGGCGGCGGATCTCCGTCAGGAACGGCGGGTACTCGAACTCCCACAGGCCCTGGTTCACCAGCGCTTCCTGCACCTCGCCGCCGCCCACGAGTTGCCCCTCGGCGTCCATGAATTCCAGGCGCATGCGGGTCGGGGCGTCCCGGAACTGCAGGGCGTTCAGCAGGTCGCGGGCGTTCAGCAACTCGAAGGCCGCCTCGATCCGCGCCGCGCCGACCGGGGCGTGCTGCCCGTCGGGCGTGTCGGCCCGCACGCGCTCGGCCGGGTCGTCCAGGGGCGTGCCGCGCCGGGCGCTGGCCTCTTCCAGCAGGGTGCGCGCCAGGTCCGGGTAGTGCACCCAGGGGTTCACGACGATCACGCGGGCCGTGCGGGTGGGGTGGCGGCGGGCGTACTCCAGCGCCACGAGCGCCCCGAATCCGTGCCCGAGCGGCACGATCCGTTCGGCGCCCAGGAAGTCCCGCACGGCGTCCAGGTCGCCGACCAGCGTGTCGAGGTCCAGGGTGTCGGCGCCCTGTTCGGTGTCCTCCAGCGGGCCGCTGCGGCCCGAGCCGCGCTGATCGAGGAACACGGCCGCGCGCGGCATGCGGTCCCCGAACGCCGCCTGGAACGAGTAACTGTTGTACCCGGGGCCGCCGTGCAGGAACACCAGCGGGGCTTCACCGCCGGCCGGGTCGCCCGTCACCTCGAAGTACAGGTCCGCGCCGTTCAGGTGCTCCAGGTACACCTGATCCGCACCGTCCGGGAAGTCTTCCGGGAAGGCGAAATCGTCGGGCGCAGCGTCGGGGGGCGGCAGGTCACTCATGCCGGGCATTCTAGTCGGCGCGGCCCGCGACCCGCAGCGGCGCGCGGCACGGTTCCCGACGGCGGGCGGGTCGGGTCCGGGGTGCGGGCCGGTGCGCTACGCTGCCGCGCATGACCGATCCGTCGTCCGGGGCCGGAACGTCCGGCGAGCATGCGCCGCTGGGCATCGCGTTCACGCTGAGCGGCGTGGACGAACTGACCTTCACCCGCATCCTGCGCGACCTGATGCGCGACCCGGCCTTCCGCCGCCCGCTTCAGGTGCAGGCGCAGGAACCCCGGCCGGGCGCGGCGGCCCGCCTGACCCTGGTGTTCCATCCGCAGGATCAGGCGCTGGCCGCCGCCGCCACGCAACGCCTGAAAACGCTGCTGCTCCGCCACGAGGTGCAGGTGGACGACATCATCGTGCCCGGCCCGACCTGATACTCATCCGAGTGGATGCGAGTACAAGAGAACCGCCTCTCCGTACGCGGAGCCGGCAGGGCCGGTGCGGGGGCGGGTTGCTGGCGAAACAGACGGCAGTCCGTATAAGGGGTGCGCCCCTGGGTGGGGGACTTGACGACTTCTGCCTGGTGACTGCTGCCTGACGGCTGTTAAGGGAGCATAAACCGCACCTGAGCCCCCCGGGGCCTTCCCGGCCCCTACGATGGGCCGGAAACAGGTGCACCGGCATCCGAAGCGGACACACCCACGGTTGCGTGCGTCCCTGGCCTGCCAGGGCAGCGCCCAGCCGGGCCACCGAACATCCCAGGGATGAGGAGACGAAAAGGCAGCTATGGAGCAACGCATCCTACTTATTGAAGACAACCCGGATATCACCCGCGTCGTGCAGTACGAACTCGAACAGGCCGGGTACAGGGTCCTGGCCGCGCCGGACGGCGTGACCGGCCTGACCAGCGCCCGCGAGAGCAACCCGGACCTGGTGATCCTGGACCTGGGCCTGCCGGACTTCGACGGTGCCGAGATCGCCCGCCGCCTGCGCAAGACCAGCAGCGTGCCGATCATCATCCTGACCGCCATGGACGCCGTGGACCGCAAGGTGAACCTGCTGGAGGCCGGCGCGGACGACTACATGACCAAGCCCTTCCACCCGGAGGAACTCGTGGCGCGCGTGAAGGTGCAGCTGCGGCACCAGCAGCACGGCGAGGTCATCTCCATCGGGCCGCTGGAGATCCACCCGCAGAAACGCCTGTGCCACTACAACGGGCACGAGGTGCGCCTGTCGCCCAAGGAGTTCGACCTGCTGACTTTCCTGGCTCGCCAGCCGGGCCGCGTGTACTCCCGCCAGGAGATCGAACGCGAGGTCTGGAACGGTGAACTCCCCAGCAACAGCAACGTGGTGGACGTGCACATGGCGAACATGCGCGCCAAGCTGCGCGACCTCGACGGCTACGGGATCATCCGGACCGTGCGCGGCATCGGGTACGCCCTCAAGACGCCCTGATCCTGCCTTTCCGCACCCGCCCGAACGCCGCCGCGCTCCGGGCGGGTGTTGTGCTGCGTGGGCCTGCCGGTCCTCCGGGCTGCCAGTCCTCCGATTGGGCTTTACCAATCTCTCATCCGAAGTGCTTCCCGTTCGGGAATACTGAAGGTCAATCCGGGGGAGTAAGCCGCCCAGCTTCGGCAGGGTGCACCTGATCGTCAATACGGAAACCAGAGGTTTCCCGGTCAGGCGCAGCAAAGGCAGAGACCCGGCAGGAACGCGGCGCGAACCGCGGCTCCTGCCGGGCGTTTTCGTGTCTTGTGGCACGACATTCCCGCCAGTGACCGACCCCCTCGCGCCGCGCCCACCGGAGGAACACCGTGGACGCACTCATGACCCCCTGGCTCGGACAGCCCACCTGGATGTGGCTGGTCTTCATCACCCTCGTCGGCGCCCTGCTGGCCTTCGACCTCGGCGTGCTGGACCGCCTGCGCCGCCGCCGCGCCGACGCGGCCGGCGTGGCCGCCGAGGATCAGGTCATCGGAATCGGCAGCAGCCTCAAACTGAGTGCCTTCTACATCGCGGTCGCGCTGGCCTTCGGCGGGTGGGTGTGGGCCACGCTGGGACCGGCCAGCGGCATGGCGTACCTGACCGGTTTCGCGCTGGAAAAGGCCCTGGCACTCGATAACGTCTTCGTGATCAGCGTGATCTTCGCGTCGTTCGCCATTCCCCGCCACCTCCAGCACCGCGTGCTGTTCTGGGGGATTCTGGGCGTGATCATCCTGCGCGGCGTGATGATCGGCCTGGGCACCGCGCTCGTCACGCAGTTCGACTGGATCATGTGGATCTTCGGCGCGTTCCTGCTGCTGACCGGCGTGAAACTGCTGCGCGGCGGCGACGACGAGACCCCCGACATGCAGGCCCACCCCGTCGTGCGTTTCCTGCGCCGCTTCCTGCCCATCAGCCCCAACCTGGACGGCCAGAAGTTCCTGACCCGCCTGCCCGACGCCCAGGGCCGCCTGCGCCTGCACGCCACGCCGCTGCTGCTGGCCCTGCTGGTCGTGGAATTCGCCGACGTGATCTTCGCCGTGGACAGCATCCCCGCCATCTTCGCCATCACGCAGGACCCGTTCATCGTGTACACCAGCAACATCTTCGCCATCCTGGGCCTGCGCGCCCTGTACTTCGCGCTGGCCGCCATGGTCCACCGCTTCGAGGCCCTCAAGCCCGCGCTGGCGCTGGTACTGGTGTTCATCGGCGCCAAGATCTTCTACGCGCAGTTCTTCGGCAAGGTCGACCCGGCCATCAGCCTGACCGTCACGCTCGGCATCCTCGGCGGCGGCGTCCTGCTGAGCCTCTGGCGCACCCGCAACGACCCCACCCCCGACGTGAGCTGACCGCACACCCCACCCGCCCACAGGCGCGCCGTGAACCAGAGTCACGGCGCGCCTCTCTGTCGTGTGGGGTGTGTCGTTTCCGGTCTGTCGTTTCCGGAAGACCTGTGCTCTGCTGAGGCCCATGAGCGAGAACCGTACCCTGACCGGCGTTCCGGGTTTCCAGGTGGGCCACTGGACCGACACCCAGGCCCGCACGGGCTGCACCGTGATCCTGTGCCCCCCGGAGGGCGCCGTGGCGTCCGCGTCGTTCCTGGGGCCCAGTCCCGGCACGCGCGAGGGCGTGCTGCTCTCGACCGACAAGAAGATCGAACGCATTCACGCGCTGCTGCTGACCGGTGGCAGCGCCTTCGGCCTGAGCGCGGCGGGCGGCGTGGTCCGGGTACTGGAGGAACGCGGCGTGGGGCACCAGACGCCCTGGGCACGCGTGCCGCTCGTTCCGGCGGCCGTGATCTACGACCTGGGCGTGGGCCGCGCCGACATCCGCCCCGGCGAGGCGCAGGGCGAACACGCCGCCCGCACCGCCAGCGCCGACCCGGTCCCGCGCGGTCTGGTCGGGGCCGGAACCGGCGCGACCGCCGGGAAGTACCTGGGGGGCGGCGTGCCGGGCGGACTGGGCAGCGTCCTGCTCGAACGGCACGGGGTGCGGGTGGGCGCGCTGGCCGTCGTGAACCCCATCGGGGACGTGCTGGACGAACGGGGCGGCGTGCTGGCCGGACCCGGCGTCGGGCCGGGCGCCGCCGCCTTCACGCCGGGCGACGTGCAGAACACCACCCTGATCGCCGTGGTCACCGAACACACCCTGAGCAAGGGCGAGTGCCGCCGCCTCGCGGACGCCGCGCAGGCCGCGCTGGCCCGCGTCATCCACCCCAGCCACACGCCCTGGGACGGCGACAGCGCCTTCGTCCTGAGCGCCGCCACCCTGCCCCCGGCCGACCCGTTACTGCTGGTCGCACTCGTGCAGGAGGCCGTGTGTGCCGCCGTCCGGGACGCCGTGCGCGCCGCCCGCAACCCCTGAACCCGGCCGGGCTCTTGAGGGCGTGACCATCCAGGATTGGCCCAACCTTGACCTTGTGTTCCCCCACCCGGTTCCGCCCGTGCGCGGCGGGTCACTCTGAGGCATGATCGCCTTTCACCCTCACCTGTTCGTGCGAATCGTTGAACTCGGCGGCCCCCGCGCTCCGCAGCCCCTGCCCCTGTCCAGCGGGTTCAGCGAGGCCCGCGCGTACCGGGTGCTGGGCGTGTACAACCCCTCGGAAACCTCGGACGCGTACTTCATCCTGGCGAACGACCGCGACGAGATGTGGTTCATCTGCCAGCGGCACCTGCGCTTCGCGGGCCTGCACGACACGCCCGCCCATCACCTGGACCTGCCGGACGTCCACGCGACCGCCGCCGACTGATAAGGACTCCGATTGAATGGCTTGTAAAGCTATTCAATCCGAGCGGAGCGAGTAGGAGCAAAACGGGTTCCGGACGTGGAGTTGACAGATCGGTGGTGTTCCGATCTGTTAACGAAACAATCGGAGTCCGTATGATCTCCACCCTGCTGGAACGGTTCACGGTGACCCGTTCATTCCGGCGGTTCAGGAGCGGGCGAAGGTCAGGCGCAGGCCCGCCAGCCGGAACCCGGCCCGCAGGACATTGCGTTCGCTGGGCGTGCCGGGGGTCACGAACACGCTGGTCAGGTCCGCACTGGCCTGCGCGGCGGCGTGCAGGCGGGCGGCCAGCAGCGCCGTCTGTGCGCCGCGGCCCCGCTGGTCTGGCCGGGTGGAGGTGCCGTGCAGCGCGGCCGCCACTCCCGCCTGATCATCGGGTCCGGCCGCGCCGAACCGAGTGACCGACAGGGCGGCCGCGCCCAGGCCCGGCCCGTCCGGCGGGCCAGCCAGGAACAGGCGCGTGCCGGGCGTCTGCGCGACCCGCCGCATGATGGCCTCGCTGCCCGGCCCGAAGCCCGCGGCGCACACGGTGGCCCAGGCGTCGGCGTCGGTGGTGGGCTGTGCGGGCAGGGTCGGGGTGGGGGGCAGCTCGCTCAGGTCGTGCAGGTAGGCGTGCAGCACGTATGCCAGCGTGTATCCATGCTCGGCCAGCAGCGGGATCAGGGTCGGCGCGGCGTGGGACAGCAGGTGCAGGGTGGGCCGCTGCCCGTGCGCGGCGCAGAACGACTCGAACGCCGTCAGTTCCTGCGGGGTGGGCGGGCGGCTGCCGTCGTGCCACGCGCTGTTCAACGGTGAGTCCGGCGCGTCGTGCACGGCCACCAGCGGACCGAACGTCGCCACGGACCCTCCGGGGTGCTGGCCGTAGCGGGTGTGCGCGGCGGCCTCCGCGCGGGCCAGTCGGGGCAGGCTGGGCGGTCCCGGCGTGGACGGGGCAGGCGTGGACGGGGCAGGCGGCGCGGGCAGAGGCATGAACGGAGTGTACGGCCGGTGTCCCCGTCCGGCTGTCGCCCACGCCGCCAGCATGCAGGGGCCGGATGAAGGCCTGTTCACCTCCCTGAAGGCCGCGCCCGGCCGCTGCCGGTGAAGACTGCCCGGCATGCGAGACCTCTTCCGTGTCGCGTTTCGCCCGCCACTGCTGCTCGCCGCTGCGCTCGGCTACACGGCGTACCTTCAGAATCCGCGTGATCCGCTGCGGCCCACCGACCTGCCGGACGGCGTGGGGCCGGTCACGCAGCGCCTCTACCGCGTGGACGTGCAGGGCGCCGCGCTGGACGCGGCCGCCGTGACGGCGCTCGTCGGGCAGCGCCTGCCGGACCTCGCGCCGAAGGTCACCGCGTGGTTCCGGGGGCTGGACGCACCGTTGCCGTCGCAGGGCGGGCCGCCCATCCGGCCCGGCACGCGCCTGCGGATCCTGCTGACCTTCACCCGCCGGGCGCGCGTGCAGATGCAGGTCATGGAACCCACCCGCCTGCGCCTGCGTACGCTGCGGCTGCACGCGGACGCCGGGACGGTCACGTTCCGCGCGCTGGACACCGGCCCCGGCGCGCTGCGGCTGGAGATCGAGACGGTCGTGCGGGCCGCGAGCTGGCCGGACCGGGCCGCGTACCTGCTGGCCGCGCACCTGTTCCAGCGCCTGAACTGGCAGGCGGTCCTGACCGGCGCCGCCCACCTGAGTGGCGGGCAGGTCGCCGCGCGGGACCACCGCACCCGCGAGTACGCATATGTCCCGCCCGCCGCCCGCTAGCCTGTAGGCATGACCGACGCTCCCGCCGCTTCCCCCGCCGCACCGTCCCGCGCTTTCGTGTCCCTGATCGGGGCGGGTCCCGGCGATCCGGGCCTGCTGACCGTGCGCGGCATGCAGGCGCTCATGGAGGCGGACGTGGTGCTGTTCGACTACCTCGCCAACCCGGACCTGCTGCGCTACGCGCCGGACGCGCACACCATCTACGTGGGCAAGAAGGGCTTTTCCGAGTACATCAGCCAGGAGCAGATCAACGCGCTGATCGTGGCACAGGCGCAGGCGAACGGCGGGCAGCGCGTGGCCCGGCTGAAGGGCGGTGACGTGTTCGTGTTCGGGCGTGGCGGCGAGGAAGCTGAGGCCTGCGCCCTGGCCGGCGTGCCGTTCGAGATCGTGCCCGGCGTGAGCAGCGCCATCGCCGCGCCCGCCTACGCCGGGATTCCCGTCACGCACCGCGAGGTCGCCCGGTCCTTCGCCGTCCTGACCGGCAACACGCAGGAGGGCGGCGCTCACTACGAGCGGCTGTCCGGCGTGGACACCCTGGTCCTGCTGATGGGCGTACGCAACCTGCACCAGATCGCCGCCGACCTGATCGCCGCCGGGCGCGACCCGCAGACACCCGCCGCGACCGTCCAGTGGGGCAGCACGCCCCGCCAGCGGACCGTGACCGGCACCCTGGCCACCATTGCCGACGTGGTCCGCGAGGCTGGACTGGAAGCCCCGGCCGTGACGGTCGTGGGCAAGGTCGTGCGCCTGCGTGACAGCCTGCAATGGTTCGACACCCGCCCCGGCTTCGGCGGCCCGCTGACCGGACAGACGGTCGCCGTGACCCGCACGCGCGGCGGCGCCAGCGGCCTGGGCGACCTGCTGCGCGCACGCGGCGCGGGCGTACTGGAAGTCCCGCTGATCGAGTTCGCACCCACCGCGCACCCAGACGCGCTGCACGCCCGCCTGCGCGACCTGAGCGGCGTGCAGTGGCTCCTGCTGACCAGTAACCACGCCGTCACCACCCTGATCGGGCACCTGCACGCCCTGGGCCTGGACACCCGCCACCTCGCCGGGGTGAAACTCGCCGCTGTCGGCCCCAGCACCGCCCGCAGCCTCGAAGCGGTGGGCCTGCGCGCCGACTTCGTGCCCGGTACGCCCGGCGCCCGCCACCTGGGCGCCGAACTGCCCGCCGCGCCCGGCGACACGCTGCTGCACCTGACCTCGCAACTGGCCGAAGACGACCTGCAACGCGCCCTGGAAGCGCGCGGCCTGACCTACGACCGCGCGGAGCTGTACCGCACGGAACCCGCCCGGCCCGACAGCCTGTCCATGGACCGCCTGCGCGGCGCGGCGGTCGTGACCCTGGCGTCTGGCAGCGCCGCCCGGCACCTCGCGGCACTGGTCGGCACGGACCTGCGCGTGGCCGTCATGGGTCCCCAGACGGCCGACGCGGCGCGCGAGGCGGGCTTCACGGACATCACCGTCGCTCACACCGCCAGCCTGGACGCCCTGGCCGATGCGGCCGAGCAGGCCGTCGCCGCAGCCGCTGTTACCGACTGAGGCACGTTCTACGGACTCCCAGTGAATGGGCTGCAAAGACCATTCACTCCGAGCGGATGCGAGTGGGAGAAAAACGCCTCTCTGGGCGTGGAGTGGGCAACCCGGTGCCGTTCCGGGTTGTCGGCGAAACAGACGGAATCCGTATTTCAAGGCGTCCCAGTCGCCTTCCCGACCGATCGGTCGGGGACGGCTGCCCCGCCCGGCCCGCGCTATGCTGCGCCTCATGAGTCTGCTTCCCGCCTTCCTCGACCTGCACGGTGCGCGCGCCGTCGTGGTCGGCGGAGGCGCCGTCGCCCTGCGCCGCACCCGCACCCTGCTGGACGCCGGACTGCACGTGCAGGTCATCGCCCCGGACCGCTGCGCCGAACTGGCTGCCCTGACCGCCGACTGGCAGCCGCGCGCGTACCGCAGTGGCGACCTGCGCGGCGCGGCCCTCGTCGTGGCTGCCACCAGTCACGCCGGCGTGAACGCCCAGGTCGTCCGCGACGCGCGGGACCTCGGGCTGCTCGTCAACGATGCCAGCGACGCCACGCGTGGCAACCTGCGCTTCCCGGCCGTGGCGGAACAGGCGGGCGTGCAGGTCGCCGTCAGCACCGGCCGGGAACTGCCCATGCTGGCGCAGGCGCTGACCGAACGCACCCGCGACCTGCTGCCCACCCCCGAACAGCTCGGCACCTGGACCGGGCAGCGCGAGGCGGCCCTCACCCTTCCCGAACCGCAGAGACAGGCGGCCCTCGGCGCCCTGCGCCGGGACATCCGCCGCGCCGTAGGAGTACCCGCATGACCCTCGCCTGCCCCACCGCCCAGGCCTTCCTCGCCCGGCCCGGCGCGCCCCTGCCCGGCCAGCTGGACATCGCCGTCGTCGGCCTGAACCACCAGACGGCCCCCGTCGAGATCCGCGAACGCGCCGCCGTCCGCGCCGGCGAGGAGGGCGCGCTGCTCTCTCACCTCGCCCGCCACGCGCAGGAAGTCATGCTGCTCTCCACCTGCAACCGCACCGAGGTGTACATGGCGGGCCTGACCGGCGACCCCCTCGCCGCCTTCGAGGGCGCCTGGGGGCACGCGCTGGGCGGGCACCTGTACTGCCACCAGGGCGAGGCGGCCGTCACGCACCTGTACCGCGTCGCGGCGGGCCTCGACAGCCTCGTCATCGGCGAGACGCAGATCCAGGGGCAGGTCAAACGCGCCTGGATGGACGCCCGCGAACGCGGCCTGACCGGCACCCTCCTGAACAAGGTCGCGCAGGGCGCCCTGGCCGCCGGGAAACGCGTGCGCTTCGAGACCGGCATGAGCGACAAGGTCGTGTCCGTCTCCAGCGCCGCCGTCGAACTCGCGCAGGCCGCCCTCGGGGGCCTCGCCGGACGCACCGCCCTGATCCTCGGGGCAGGGGAGACCGCCGAACTGACCCTCACGCACCTGCGGGCCGCCGGGGTGCAGGACGTGATCGTCGTCAACCGCACCGCCGAACGCGCCCGCCAGCTGGCCGACAAGGTCGGGGGCCGCGCCTGCGCCGCCGAGTACCTGCACGAGGTGCTGCCCGAGGCGGACGTGCTGATCGCCAGCAGCGGCGCCCCCCACTACGTCCTGCACGGCGAGGGCGTCGCCGAGGCCCTGCGGCAGCGTCCGGGCCGCCCGATGTTCCTGATCGACATCAGCGTACCCCGCATCCTCGACCCGGACATCGCGGGTGTGCCCGGCGCGCACCTGCGCAACCTCGACGACCTGACCGGCATCGTCGCCCGCAACATGGAGAGCCGCCGCGCCGCACTCCCGCAGGCCGGCGCGATCATCCGCGACGCCGCCGCCGACCTGAGCCGCTGGCACCTGACCCGGCAGGCCCGGCAACGCGAACGCGAACTGGCCCTCGCCAGCGACTGATACGGACTCCGATTGAATGGGCTGCAAAGCCCGTTCAATCCGAGCGGCCCGCGCTGCCTGTCATCCGCGTTCCACATGCCTTCCCTGCTTTCCCGTACGCTGGGCGGCATGTGGACCCGGATTCCTTCGAGCAGTCTGCGCGTGACCGGCGCGGACCGCGTTGATTTCGTGCATGGGCAGATGACCAACGACCTGCGGGGCGCGCCGACGCCGGGCGTGGTGGCGTGCGCGTTCCTGAACGTGCGCGGGCAGATCGAGCAGTTCGCCCGTGCGTACCGCCGCGCCGACGACGTGTACCTGCACCTGGATGCCGGGCAGGCACCGGCGCTGGAGGCCCGTCTGAAACGGTACGTGATCTTCGATCAGGTGGAGATTCAGGATGTCAGTGAGCAGCTGCGGACCGTACACGTCTGGCACGAGGGGACGCTGCCCGGCTGGGACGTGGCGGGCGGCGCGGCGCAGACTTTAGAGCTGGGCGGCGGGACGGTCCTGGGTGGCCGCGTGAACCGGACGGGCACGGCGGGCGTGGACCTGCATTACCTCGTGCGGCACGAGGAGGCGGTCCTCTCGGCCCTGACTGGCCTGGAGGTGCCGCTGGCCGATCTGGACGCCGCGCGGGTCCGGGCCGGGATTCCGGATGTCATCCGGGACGCGCTGACCGGCACCCTGCCGCCCGAGATCGGGCTGGACGTGGGCGGCCCGCTGCCCGCCATCAGTTACCGCAAGGGCTGTTACGTGGGCCAGGAGATCATGGCGCGGCTGGAGGCGCGCGGGAACGCCCGTCACGGGCTGGCGCGGCTGCTGGGGCCGCAGGAGTGGCCTGCCGGGGCCGAGGTGACCGCTGACGGCAAGGTCGTGGGACAGGCGGGTCTGTACGCGGCCGGCGGTAGCGTGGCGCGGCTGCGCAAGGAACTCGTGGACGGCGCGGCCGTGCTGGTGGACGGCGTGCCCGCCCAGGTCATGCTGGCCGCCCCGGTCACCTGAGTGGGCGCACTCGATTCTCTGACCCGTGACCTGCGCGGCGGTGACCGCGCGGGCCTGCTGCGCGCCTGCCGCCGCGCGTACCTGCTGGCCCTGGCGACCCTGGCCGTGCCGGGGCTGCCGCTGGGGTTGCTGCTGGCCGCCGTGCGTCCCCTGACGCTGGGCAGCGTGGGCGGGGTGCTGGCGGCGACCGTGCTGGCTGCGGTGCTGGCGGGTGTGGCGGCGTACCTGGCGCGCCGCTCGGCGCGGGACGAGCAGCTCAGTGCGTCGCAGGCGGCCCTGACCGGCGCGATTCAGGCGGCCACGGCGCCCGGCGTGCCGTTCCTGATCGGATGCGCGTTCCTGGGTTCCGGCGCGGCCCTGCTGCCGCTGTGGGGTGTGGCGCTGCTGGCGCACGCGCTGGTGTGGTGGCAGTTCCCCGGCTGGCTGCGCCCGGCGCAGGCTCCGGCCACCTGAACAGCCCGGCTGCCCCAGCCGACAGGAAAGTCCCCCACCGCGCTACGCAGGTGGGGGACTTTCCTGTGGTGCTCTGGTGGGGTCTGCTTCAGCGGGACTTGGGGTCCAGCGCGTCGCGCAGGCCGTCGCCGAACAGGTTGAAGGCGAGGCTGAACAGCACGATGAACACGGCCGGGTACACCAGCACGTACCAGTAGTCGGGTTTCAGCCACGCGCGCGCGAAGTCGACCAGTTGACCCCACTCGGAGTAACCGGGTTCGAACCCCAACCCCAGGAACGACAGGCCCGCGATGCTCAGGGGCACGGTGGCGAGGTCCAGCACGGCGGTCGTGAACACGGCGGCCACGCTGTTGGGCACCACGTGCTTGAGGATCAGGCGCATGTCGCGCGCGCCGAGGCTGCGGGCGGCGTCCACGTACTCCAGCTGGCGGGTGCGCAGGACCTCGCCGCGGATCAGGCGGGCGTAGCCGGCCCAGCCGGTCACGCAGAACGCCACGATCATCGGCACGGTCGGGTCGTATTCGGCCCCGCCGCCCATCAGGCGGGCGCGCAGGATGGTCAGGATCACCACGGTCAGGATCAGGGGCGGCAGCGAGAACAGCACGTCAATGAACCGCTGGATCAGGTTGTCGATCCAGCCGCCGTAGTAACCGCTGATCGCGCCGACGACAATGCCGACGACCAGCGTGATGCCCACGATGATGAACGACAGTTTCAGCGCGGTGCGGGTGCCCCAGATCAGGCCGTAGAAGATGTTGTAGCCGTTCACGGTGCCCATCGGCGCGTCGGCGCTGGGGGCGCTGGGCTGCTGCTGGAAGCTCAGGCGTTCGATCAGGTAGCAGCTCTTGGGGGGTGCCAGGGTCGCCTGCCAGAACGGGGCTTTCAGGGGGTTGTAGACCTCGTTGGCCTCGGTGATGTTCAGGTCGCGGATGCAGTTGCCGCTGGGTTTGGCGATCAGCGGGGCGAACAGGGCCATCAGGCCGAACAGCAGCGTGATGACCAGTCCGGTGATGGCCAGCGGGTTGCGGCGCATCTTGCGCATGGCGGGGCTGGTCCAGAACTGCTGCCAGGAGCTGCGCTGCTCGATCTTGGCGGGGGCGGTCGTCATCGGGGGTCCCTCCGGGTGGCGTGGCGGGTGTGGGGCTGGGCGGGCATCAGTCGAACCTCACGCGGGGGTCGATCACGCCGTACAGGATGTCCACGATGGTGCTCACGACGACCACGATCACGGCCGACAGCATGGCGAAGCCCAGCACGGCCGCGAGGTCCACGCCGATGGCGGCCTGCACGACCCACTGGCCCACGCCGGGGTACGCGAAGATCGTCTCGGTGATCAGCGACCCGCTCAGCAGGCCGATGATCAGGAAGCCGCCCAGCGTCACGATGCTCAGCAGGGCGTTACGGCGGGCGTGCTTGTTGTTCACGACGCGGCTCGACAGGCCCTTGGCGCGCGCGGTGCGCACGTAGTCGCTGGTCAGGGCCTCGAGCATGTTGTTGCGCATGACCTTGATGATGCTGGCGCTCAGGACGATCACCAGGGTCGCGGCGGGCAGGATCAGGTGCTGAATGACGTCCCAGGCGATGTCCCAGCGGCCGTTCAGGGCGGCGTCCAGGCTCAGCAGGCCGGTGTAGCGTTGCAGGTCACCCAGCGCGAAGGTGTTCAGCACGCTGACCTGCCCGGCGCCCGGCAACCAGCCCAGGTACGCGTAGAACACCGCCAGCATCAGGATCCCCACCACGAAACTGGGCAGGGAGTACCCCAGCACCACCAGCACGCGGAGCACCTGGTCGATCAACTTGTCCTTGTGCAGGGCGCTCAGGGTACCCAGCCAGATGCTGAGCAGCAGGATCGGAATGGCGGTCACGATGGTCAGCTCGAGGGTGCGGGGCAGGCGCTCACCGATGGTGGTGATCACGTCCTGACTGCTGGCCTTCGAGTAGCCCAGGTCACCTTGGAGCGTGGCGGACAGCCAGCGGCCGTACTGCACCGGGAAGGGGTCACGCAGGCCGCGTTGTTCGATGATCTGTTCCAGGCGGGCGGCCGCCTGTTCGCTTTTGATGTACGGCGCGGCGCGCTGCTCAGGCGTGAGCAGTTGCGTCAGTCCGACGATCATCAGGGAAAGGACGAGCATCACCACGGGAATCTGGAGCACTCGCCGCACGATGAAATTAAGCATGTGGGCCTCGGTATGAAGCCTCCGGCCGGACCTTACAGTGGTCCGTGGAGGGAGAGAAGCTGAAACGCAGTAGACGGGCGTGTTGTATGGACGTGGGTCAGACCATCAATCAGCCTAGACCAAAACAGACCCGGCGCGCAAAGTCAAGCGGGCTGATGTCCCGCTCAGTGGAACCCGGCGTCTGGCACGCGGCGCAGGGGGGTGCCCCGGAAACAGCAATGAGGGCGGGGCAACCCTGTTGGGGGCTGCCCCGCCCTCACCGCTGTGTCAGACCCGGATTACTTCTTGCCGAGGTCCTTCCAGAGGGTGCCGGTGCTGCTGAAGGAGGTCATGGGGTTGTAGTTCGCGGCGCTGACGCCGGTCAGGTTGTCGCGCACGAAGGTGTAGGCGATGCCGGCGGGCATCAGGATGTAGGGGGCCTGCTCGTAGGCTTTCTTGCCGACGAGGCTGTACAGGCGGTTACGCTCGGCGGTGTTGACCGTGTTGCGGGCCTGCTCCAGCCACTTGTCGACCTGGGCGTCCTTCCAGTTGCTGCGGGGGAAGTAGTAGCCGTTGCTGGAGTAGAAGGTGTACATGAAGTTGTCAGGGTCGGCGTAGTCGGGCGCCCAGCCGATGACGATCATGGCTTCCTTGCCGGTCTTGGAGTCGCTGAGCATCTCGCTCCAGGGCTTGGCCTGGATGTTGATGCGGAACTTGGGGTTCAGCGCTTCGATGTTCTTCTTCAGGATTTCCATCGCGGTCTGCGAGGGCACGCTACCGGCGCGGTAGTTGGCGGTCATGACGAAGCCGTTCTTCCAGACCTGGCCGCCCCAGGCGCGCTTGAAGTACTGCTCGGCCTTGGCTTTGTCGTAGGAGTACGTGCCGATCTTGGCGTCGTAGCCGGGGAAGGTGTCGGGGAGCAGCATGGTGCGCTGTTTGCCCTTGCCGTTCAGGACGTCGTCGATGTACTGCTTGTAGTTGAAGGCGTAGCTGAAGGCGCGGCGGACGTTGCTGTCCTTGAAGAAGGTCGCGGGGATGCCCTTGCCGTCCAGTTTGCCGCTGCCCAGCAGGCCGCCGCTCTTGATGTTCTCGTTCATGAAGAACGCCTGAGCGACGGTGTTGGACAGGTTGTCGATCCACAGAACGCCGGGCTTGCCCTTGATCTGCTCTTCGTCCACGGCGCGGCCGCCGCCTTCGATGATGTCGGCGTCGCCGCGCAGGAAGGCCTGCTGGCGGGCGGCCAGTTCAGGGACCTTCTGGATCACGATGTTCTTGATGGCGGGTTTCTTGCCCCAGTAGCCGTCGAAGGCGGTGGCCAGGAAGGCGTTGGCGTCCTTGCGGACGAACTTGTACGCGCCGGTGCCGCTGGGCGCCTGGCTCAGCTTGCTGTTGGTCAGGTCCTTGCCGACCCAGGCTTTCCAGTCGGCTTCCTTGCCGCTCCACTCGCCCAGTTTGGCGGCGTACTTGCTGTCCACGACGCTCTGGCCGGTGTAGGCCAGTTTCGCCAGGAAGGCGGGGTCCACGGCGGGCAGCGTGAAGACCAGCTGGCCGCTGTTGTTGCACTCGACGGCCTTGTCGATGCGGGCCCAGGTGATGGTCTTGTCGTCGTTGGCGTTGGCGCCGGTGCCCAGCAGGCTCTCGGCGATGAACCAGTTGCCGGACTCGGCGCTGTTGGTGACCAGGTTACGCTCGAAGGAGTACTCGGCGTCGGCGCAGGTCATGGCGTTGCCGCTGTGGAACTTCACGTTCTTGCGCAGGTCGAAGGTGTAGGTCTTGCCGCCGTTGCTGATGGCCCACTTGGTGGCCAGCAGGGGCTCAAGCTTGGTGAGGCTCGCGCCGCTGTAGGTCAGCAGGGTCTCGTACAGGTTCTCGGTGATGGCGCCGGAGGCGGTGTCGTAGGTGACGCCGGGGTCCATGGTGGGGATGTCGCTGGCTTCCTGGACGACCAGGGTGTCCTTGGGGGAGACGGCGAGGGCGGAGGTGAGGATAAGCAGGGTGCTGAGTGCAGCGATTTTCTTCATTCGGTCTCCTGATGTGGTTTGACAGGAACCCACGGGTGAAGCGGGGGTGCTCGACTCGGTGGCTGGGTCTGTCTGGGGATTAACGCCGCGCATCATAGCGTAGACGGCCCGGCCGTGTTGTGAGGATTCAGGGGTATGAGGATGTGGGCCGCGTGGCATGAAGAGCCGTTTCGCCCTGCGCCGCGCCGCTGATGCATCTTCTGTACCCGTGCTATTCAGCAGACACCGGGGCGCTTACGCAGGTCTGACCGGGCATCTGGCCAGCGCGTTCAGTCGGTGCGGCTGGCCCGCACACCTGGACGGGGCGCGCCGCTGCGGACAGCCGAGGGGGCGGGCGGGCGCGTGGCATACTGCGCCGCGTGAAGAAGCGCATTCTGCTGCTGGCCGGGGGCCAGTCCGGTGAACACGAAGTCAGTCTCATGAGTGCCCGGAGCGTCCTGAGCGCCCTGCCCCGTGACCAGTTCGACGTGACGCCCGTGGTGATCAGCAAGCAGGGACGCTGGCTGCCGCCCACCGAGACGCAGCGCGCCCTGGAGAGCGGCGAGGCTGCGACCGGCGGGGACCTCGTGCTGCACCGCGTGGCGAGTGCCGAGGGGTACGACGCGGTCTTTCCGCTGCTGCACGGCCCGATGGGCGAGGACGGCACCGTGCAGGGCCTGCTGACCCTGGCCGGGATTCCATTCGTGGGCAGCGGCGTGCTGGGCTCGGCGGTCAGCATGGACAAGGTCATGACCAAGCAGGTGCTGGAATCGGCGGGGATTGCGCAGGTGGCGTGGCGGCTGGCCGTGCGCCGCGAGTGGCAGCAGAACCCGCAGGGTGTGCGGGACCGCGCGGCCGAGCTGGGCTTTCCGCTGTTCGTGAAGCCCGCGAACCTGGGGTCCAGCGTGGGCATCAGCAAGGTGGGGGCGCCGGATGAACTGGACGGCGCGCTGAACCTGGCGTTCGGGCTGGACCGCCGCGTGATTCTGGAGGCCATGACCAGCCACAAGCCCCGCGAGGTCGAGGTGGGCATCCTGGGGAACGACGCGCCCATCGCCAGTCCGGTGGGCGAGTTGCGTTTCGACGCGGACTTCTACGATTACGAGACGAAGTACACCGAGGGCCGCGCGACCATGCACATTCCGGCGCCGCTGCCGCCGGAGGTCGCCGAGCGGGTGCGGGCCGAGGCGCTGCGGGCGTTCCTGGCGCTGGACTGCGCCGGGCTGGCCCGCGTGGATTTCTTCTATGTCGAGGAGACCGGCGAGTTGCTGCTGAACGAGGTGAACACCATGCCGGGGTTCACGACGACCAGCATGTACCCGAAGCTGTTCGAGGCGGCGGGCCTGAGTTACAGCGAGCTGGTGACGCGGTTGGTGGGGCTGGCCCTTGAGGAGCGCTGAGGCGCAGGCCGGGTCGCCGGGCTGACGGGGCGCTGCGAGGCAGGGACGTTTGTACCTTACTAATCCGAGTGATTTACTTAGGATTTCGGGTATGAAGCGTACCCTGCTCGCCGTCACCGCCCTGCTGCTCGCTGGCACCAGCCTCGCGCAGACCAAGACCCTGACCGTGTACTCCGGCCGCGCCAAGACCTTCGTGGACCCGGTCGTGCAGCAGTTCGAACGCCAGACCGGCATCAAGGTCAACGTCCGCTACGGCACCGACGCGCAACTGGTCGCCGCCCTGCGCGAGGAAGGCAGCAAGAGCCCCGCCGACGTGTACTGGGGCAACTCGGTCGGCGCGCTCGGCGAACTGGCCGAGGAAGGCAAGTTCACCAAACTGGGCACCGCCCTGACCCGCAACGTCAGCAGCGACTACCTGCCCGACGACCGCACCTGGCTGCCCACCACCGTCCGCTTCCGCACCCTGGCCTACAACACGGGCAAGATCAAGCCCGAACAGCTGCCCGACTCCATCCTGGACCTGCCCAAGATGACCAGCCTCAAGGGCCGCATCGGCTGGACCGTCAGCTACCCCAGCTTCCAGGACTTCCTGGCCGCCATGATCAGCAAGTACGGCGAGGCCACCACCCGCCAGTGGATCGAGGGCATGAAGGCCCTGCAACCCAAGGACTACAAGACCAGCAACGTGGGCATGCTCGAAGCCATGCGCGCCGGTGAGATCGACGTGGCGCTCACCAACCACTACTACATCCAGCGCGTGAACCGCCTGAGCTACCCCATCGACACGTACTTCTTCAAGAACGGCGACATCGGCAACCTGGGCAACGCCACGGGCGCCGCCATCCTGAAGACCAGCAAGAACACCGCCAGCGCCGCCCGCTTCCTGAGCGCGCTGGTCGCCAAGGACGCCCAGACCTTCTTCCTGAGCGTGAACTTCGAGTACCCGGTCATCGGGAACATCCTGCAGCCCACGACCATGCTGCCCTACAGCGACGTGAGCAAGCGCAGCCCCCGCATCGACCCCACCGTGCTGCCCAAGAACATCGACAAGGCCCAGAAGCTGCTGCGCGACGCCGGCCTGCTCTGATCCCCCGGCCCTGATCACGGCCCTGACCGCCGCCCCGACCCACGACCCGTGGGGGGGCGGCGGTCTGCTTGACCGCAGCGGGACGCCCGCCCTGAATCCTGACCAATCCGGTCTGCTATCGTGACCCGGCTGCGACGGCTCCGGCCCCGCCCGCCCCCACTTCCATGAACGCACGCCGACCCCACCCCCTGCTGCTGCTCCCGGCCATCCTGGCCGTGCTGGGCGTCCTGCTGCCCCTGGTGTACCTCGCGCTGCGCGCCCTGGGCGCCGAGAGCAGCGAACTGCGCGAGATCGTGTTCCGCACCCGCAACCTGGAACTGCTGGCGAACACGCTGCTGCTCACGCTGGGCGTCCTGGGCGGCACCACCCTGATCGCGTTGCCGCTGGCGTACCTCGCGGCGCGCACCACCCTGCGCCCCCGCCGCCTGCTGACCCTGCTGGGCGTGCTGCCCCTGGCCATTCCCGGCTACGTGGGCGCGTACGCCCTGATCGCCGCGAGCGGCGCCGGCGGCACCATCGACGCCCTGACCGGCATCCGCTGGCCCGGCCCCGGCGGGTACTGGGGCGCGCTGGGCGTCCTGACGCTGTTCACGTTCCCGTACCTGTTCCTGAACCTGCACGCCGCGCTGCGCACCCAGGACCCCGCCCTGGAGGACGCCGCCCGCCTGCTGGGCCGCACGCCCTGGCAGACCTTCCGGGAGGTCACGCTGCCGTACCTGCGCCCCGCGTGGCTGTCCGGCGCGCTGCTGATCGCCCTGCACGTCCTGGGGGACTTCAGCGTGGTCAGCCTGATGCGTTACCCCACCTTCAGCGCCGCCATCTACCAGCAGTACACCGCCGCGTACGACCGGGTGTACTCGGCGTGGCTGGCGCTGGCGCTGCTGCTGGTCACGGGCGCCGCGCTGCTGCTCGAAGCCCGCCTGATGCGCGGCGTGCGCCTGTCACGCGTGTCGCCCGGCGGCACCCGCCCGCCCCGCACCGTCCCGCTGGGCCGCGCCGCGCCGCTCGCCTGGGTGTTCCTGGCGGTGCTGGCGGGCGCGGCGCTGGTCGTGCCGCTGGGCACCATCGTGTACTGGCTGCGGCTGGAAACGAATCCCTTTGCCTGGAGTGCCCTGCTCGAGGCGTTCCAGGGGGCGCTGGGCGCCGCTGCGGTTGCCGCCGTGACCACCACCGCCCTGGCGTTCCCGCTGGCGTACATCGGCAGCCGTCACAGCGGCCCGCTGGCCCGCCTGACCGAACGGGCCGCGTACCTGGGGTACGCCACGCCGCCGCTGGCGTTCGCGCTGGCGCTGGTGTTCTTCACGCTGCGGGTCGCGCCGCCCCTATACCAGACGTTCACGCTGCTGATCGCCGCGTACACCCTGCACTTCCTGGCCGAGGCGGTCGGCCCGGTCCGCACCAGCCTGCTGACCGCCACTCCCCGCCTGGAGGAAGCCGGGCGTCTGCTGGGCCTGAGCGCCCCGCAGACGCTGCGCCGCGTGACGCTGCCGCTGGTCCGGCCGGGCCTGCTGGTCAGCGCGGCCTTCGTGTTCCTGAGCGTCCTGAAGGAACTGCCGCTCACGCTGCTGCTGTCGCCCATCGGGTTCGAGACGCTGTCCCGCAACGTCTGGTCGTACACCGAGGAAGCGCAGTACGCCTCGGCCGCGCCCTACGCGCTGGCGCTGGCCGTCAGCGGCGCGCTGCTGACCCTGCTGATCCTGCGCCGCGAGGACCGCCGCGTGCCCCGCCCACCCCCCTCCAGCCCGCCCGCCGCCAGCCAGCCCGCCGCCAGCCCGCCCGCCACGCCCTCCACTCCCAAGGACGACCCTGCATGACCCGCACCCCCGACCCCCACACCCTGGAACTGCTGGGCCTCGGCAAACGCTACGCGCCGGGCCTGCCGCCCGTCGTGGACGACCTGAACCTCGGCGTGAACCGTGGCGAACTGCTGACCCTGCTGGGCCCCAGCGGGTGCGGCAAGACCACCACCCTGCGCCTGATCGCCGGACTGGAACGCCCGGACAGCGGCGACATCCGCATCGAGGGACGCAGCGTCACCGCGCCCTTCACGCCGCCGGAACGGCGCGGCGTGGGCCTGGTCTTTCAGGATTACGCGCTGTTCCCGCACCTGAACGTCCTGGGGAACGTGCTGTTCGGGCTGCGGCACCTGCCGCGCCACGAACGGCTCCCCCGCGCCCGCGAGACGCTGTCCCTGGTGGGCCTGACCGTCTTCGAGACGCGCCGCCCGGACCAGCTGAGCGGCGGGCAGCAGCAGCGGGTCGCGCTGGCCCGCGCGCTCGCCCCGCGCCCCAGCCTGCTGCTGCTGGACGAACCGTTCAGCAACCTCGACGCGCAGTTGCGGCACTCCACCCGCCAGGAGGTGCGGGCCATCCTGCGCCGCGCCGGCACGACCGCCATCCTGGTCACGCACGATCAGGAGGAAGCGCTGGCGTTCAGCGACCGGGTGGTCGTCATGCGCGGCGGCCGCGTCGAGCAGAGCGGCCCCCCGCACGAGGTGTACGCCCGGCCGCGCACGGCGTTCGTGGCGAACTTCCTGGGCCGCAGCAACCTGCTGGGCGGCACCGCCGACCGCTTCATGGCCCGCACCGCGCTGGGCGTCGTGCCGCTCATGGAGTCCGCCAGCGGCCCGGTGCTGGTCAGCGTCCGCCCGGAACACCTGACCTTCACGGACGACCCGCAGGGCGCGCCCGTCACCATCGTCGCCCGCGAATTCAAGGGGCACGACGTGACGTACACCGTGCGCCTCGCGGCGGGGCAGGAACTGCTGGTGCACACGCCCAGCGACACCGTCCGCCCGGAAGGCAGCGCCGCCCGCGTGAGTGTCACGCACCCGGCCCGCGCCGTGCAGTCCTCCGGGTAACCCCGGACAGCGCCCCGCGCCCGGTTCTTCCGGCATCCATAAAGGCACGGTCAGCGAAGCCGGGGGCCACCACCCATACACTGTGTCCTGAGCTGCCAACAACCCAGCACGCCGCGCGAGACGGACGCTGGGGGCGGCCATGCAAAGGAGACACGAGCCTGTATGGACTGGAAAAATCTTCCCGGTAGCGGAGGCGGCGTCGAGGACCGGCGCGGCCGGGGCGGCCTGCCCGGCGGCGGCATTGCCGTCGGGGGCGTGGGCGGCCTGATCATCGCCCTGATCGCCATGTTCTTCGGGATCGACCCCGGCGCGATCCTGGGCGGCGACACCGGCACCACCCAGACCCAGAGTCAGTCGCAGTCGGCTCAGCCACAGGCGAACGACGAGGCGTACCAGTTCGTGGATAACATCCTGGGCAGCACCAATCAGGTCTGGGGCGGCATCTTCCAGCAGGCCGGACGCACCTACACCAAACCCCGCCTGATCCTGTACACCCAGGGCACCCAGAGCGGCTGCGGCGCGGCCAATGCGGCGGTCGGCCCGTTCTACTGCCCGGCTGACCAGCGGATCTACCTCGATACCAGCTTCTTCACGCAGATGGACCGGCAACTCGGCGGCGGCGGCGACTTCGCGTACTCGTACGTGATCGCCCACGAGGTCGGGCACCACGTGCAGAACGAACTCGGCATCGCCGATCAGGTCGAACGCAAGCAGCGCAGCGCCCGCACCGAAGCCGAGGCGAACAGCTACTCCGTGCGCCTTGAACTCCAGGCCGACTGCTTTGCCGGCGTGTGGGGCAACAAGGTGCAGACCACTGCCAAAATCGACCAGCAGGACATCCGCGAGGCCATCAACACCGCGCAGGCCATCGGGGACGACAACCTGCAACGTCAGTCGGGCAGCCGCGTCGTGCCGGACTCGTTCACGCACGGCAGCGCCCAGCAACGCACCAACTGGTTCACGAAGGGCTTCCGGAGCGGCGACCCGAACAGCTGCGACACCTTCGCCGTGAACTACAACCAGCTGTAGACCGGACCGGAAATCCGGCCAGTGAGCGGGCCGGGGTGCGTGACGTGAATCACGGCGCCCCGGCCCGAACTGCGCTCTGCTGGGGGACGTGAGCGGCGCAACGAACCCGAACGGATGGCAGGTGGCCGGGATTCCCGTGCTCGTGAAACGCAGCGACAGGCGCCGCACCGTGGCCCTGCAGGTGAAACCCGGCGGGGTCACGCTGTACGCCCCCACCCGCGTGTCCGACACGCACCTGCTGGAGATCCTGAATGCCCGGCGCGACTGGGTGGCCGGGCACCTCGCACAGTACGCCCGCGTGACGCCGCCCGCCCCCCCGGTCCTGGCAGACGGGCAACCCCTGCCGTTCCTGGGCGACACCCTGACCCTGCACCTCTCGGCGGGCGTGACCCGCCCCGAACGGCACGGCGACACCCTGCACCTGCCCGCCGCGCACGCCGAGGCCGCCCTGGAAGCCTGGACGCGCCGCGCCGCGCACGAACCGTACCGCGCGCTGGTCACGGCCTACGCCGCGAGGCTGGGCGCACAGAACCGGCTGCGGCGCGTGCTGGTCGCAGGCGCACGGGGCCGCTGGGGCAGTTGCACCGCCAGCGGCGACATCCGGCTGCACTGGCGCCTGAGCCGCGCACCACTGCCGGTCCTGCACTACGTGGCGCTGCACGAGGCCGCGCACCTGCTGGAACTCAATCACTCGGCGCGCTACTGGGCGCACGTGGCCCGCCTCATGCCCGACTGGCAGGCCCACCGCGCGTGGCTGCGGACGCACGGGCACACGCTCTGAACGGCAGCTTGAAGGGTCAGGAATCTACTGCGGACTCCTGATACGGACTCCGATTGAATGGGCTGCAAAGCCCGTTCAATCCGAGCGAAGCGAGTGGGAGCAAGACGGGTTCCGGACGTGGAGCCGGCAATCCGGTGAAGTTCCGGATTGTTGGCGAAACAAACGGAATCCGTATGACCCTTCAAGCTGCAACGGGTTTACATCGCGGGCATGGGCGACGGCGTCGGCAGGCCCGGCGTGTCCGGGTTATCGGTGGGGGTGGGCTCCGGCATGCCGGGCGTGTCCGGGTTCACGGGCGGGTCGTTGATCTCGCCGATATCGCCGCGTCCGGGCATCTGCTCGGGCATGGTGGGGGGCGTGTCGGTCGGTTCGGTCGCGGGAGCGGGCGGACGGTCGTACGGTCCAGTCATGGTGTACCTCCTGGGTATGAATGGGTCAGTCTGGCGCGTCCCGGTGGGCGGCAGCGCACAGCGGCATGAAGCGCCCTTCATGCCCCTTCACGCCGGTCGCGCGGCCCGCACGGCACACTGGAGCATGACCCCGCGATTCCCGATCCGCGCCGCCGTCCTCCTGTCCGGTGTCCTGCTGGCTGGCCCCGGTGCGGCGGCCCAGACAGCGGCGCCGTCCGTGACCTTCCAGCCGTTCGTGAGCGGCCTGATGCAGGTCACGGCCCTCACGCACGCCGGGGACGGCTCCGGGCGGCTGTTCGTCACGCAGCAGGACGGCCGGGTACGGGTCGTCACGGGCGGGCGCGTGCAGCGGCAGGTGTTCCTGGACCTGCGGTCCCTGACCCGCGCGGGCGGCGAACGCGGCCTGCTGGGACTGGCCTTCGACCCGGCGTTCAAGACCAACCGCCGCCTGTACGTGCACTACACCGACCGCTCCGGGAACACCGTCCTGGCGCGCTACGTGGCGGCCTCCAGCGGCACGACCGCCGACCCGGCCAGCGCGAAGACGCTGTTCACGGCCCGTCAGCCGTACTCGAACCACAACGGCGGTCAGCTCGCCTTCGGCCCGGACGGGTTCCTGTACCTGGGCCTGGGCGACGGTGGGTCCGGCGGCGACCCGCAGAACCTCGCCCAGAACCTCTCCTCGCCGCTGGGGAAACTGCTGCGCTTCGACGTACGCGGCGACGCCGCCCGGCCCGCGCCCGGCAATCCCTTCCTGACCCGCACGGGCGCGAACCCGAACATCTGGGCGTACGGCCTGCGCAACCCCTGGCGGTTCTCCTTCGACCGGCAGACCGGCGACCTGATCATCGCGGACGTCGGCCAGAACGCCTTCGAGGAGATCGACTTCCAGCCGCGCGCCAGCCGGGGCGGCGAGAACTACGGCTGGCGCCCCCGCGAGGGCCGGCAGTGCTTCGAGCCGAACTGCTCCGCGCAGGGCTTCGTGGACCCGGTGCTGGTGTACGGCCGCCAGGAAGGGCAGAGCGTCACGGGCGGCTTCGTGTACCGGGGCGCGGCCATTCCGGCCCTGAAAGGCCAGTACGTGTTCGCGGACTTCGCCAGCGGCACCGTGTGGGCCGCGCCCGCCCGGGGTCAGGCCTGGACGAAACGCACCCTGGGACGCGTGGACAACCCCAGCACCTTCGGCGAGGACGAACGCGGCGAACTGTACGTCGCCGAGTACTCCAGCGGCCGCCTGCTGAAACTCACGCCCGGTCGCTGATGGCCCGCCCCGGTCTGCTGTACTGGAGGGATGCGCAGAATCATCGTGATCGGCACGACCGGCAGCGGCAAGACCACCTTCGCCCGCGCCCTCGCCGCCCGGTTAGGCGTCCCGCACGGGGAACAGGACGCCTGGAATCACGGCCCCGGCTGGCAGGAAACGCCACTGCCGCTGTTCCGGGCGCAGGGAAGCCCGGCGCGCTAAAGGGGATCAGTCGGGCTGTTCCATGCGGTACTCGGCCAGCAGGGGCCGGTGGTCGCTGAGCGCCCAGGGCAGCACCTGCACCCGCGCAGGGCTCAGGCCCCGGCCCATCAGGTGATCGATCCGCAGGTGCAGCGAGGGGAAGGTCCAGCCCGGCCCGCGCCCCACCCGGTCATGCGCGTCCGGCCCGAACACGGCCCGCAGGTCGCGGTACACCTGCCCGCGCGGCGGGGTGTTCAGGTCGCCGCCCAGCAACACCCGTCCCGGTGTGCGTGCCGCCACGTCCCTCAGCACCTGCACCTGCCCGGCGCGGGCGTCCCGCGTGCGCCGCACCCGTGCCAGATCACCCGTCAGGACAGAACTGACCTGCACGGTGCCCAGGTGCGCGTTCACGACCGTCAGCGGCTCGCCCTGCCAGTCCAGGCGCGTGACCAGCAGTTCGCGGCGGTTGCCGGGCAGCGCTTCCGTGCGGTTGCCCAGCAGCGGCAGGCGCGTCAGGGTCATGACCTCCCGTGCCTCCGTGACCGTGTACCCCGGCAGGGCGCGCAGGAACGCCGCCCGGAAGTCCGGCTGCGCGAACCGCGACTCCTGAAGCAGGATCACGTCGGCGTTCAGGGTGCGCAGGCGGCCTGCCAGTTCGGTGGGCGTGGTGCGCGCCCCGCCCAGCACGTTGAAGGTCACGACCCGCAGCGCGCCCTCTGGCGGTCCCGGTGGTCGTGGCGTCCAGTGCAGCAGTCCCGCGCCCCAGGCGGCCAGCAGCAGGGCCGCCAGCGCTGGTCGCCGCCCCCGACCCCGCCACAGCGCCCACGCCAGGGCCGGCAGGGTCACCAGCACCCACAGCAGCGGCGGCGCGTACGCCAGTAGCAGCGTGGGCAACGTCCGCTCGGCCGGCCATTCGCCCAGCGCCCAGGTCAGGCCCACCAGCAGCAGGGTCGTCCAGGCGAACTTCATGGGACGCAGTCTGCCGCACAGGGCAGGGCGCGCCGTCCACCCAAAGAGGGCCACCCACGGGAAGGGGGGAGAGGCTGCCTTGCCCCTCCCCCCGTCGTCACTGATTGCTTTCCGGTACTGCACTCAGCGGTACTGGGCTCAGCGGTACTGGGCGGCCAGATCCCGCGCCTCTTCCCGCGCGGCGAGTTCCTGACGCTGCACCAGCGCCACGGCGTCCGTCAGGGCCTCTTTCAGGTCGGCGGTTCCGATGTTCTTCAGCGCGCTGACGGGAATGCCGCCGTCCGTGCGTTCGATCTGGCGTTCCAGCGTCTCGGGGTCGGCGGCGTCGGCCTTGTTCAGGGCGATCACGGTCGGCAGGTCCCGGAAGCCCAGGTCCTCCAGAATGCGGTTCACGGCGTCCAGGCGGGTGTCCGCGCCGGGGCTGGCGGCGTCGACCACGTGCAGCAGCACGTCCGCGTCCCCGATTTCCTCCAGGGTGGACCGGAAGGCGCGGGTCAGGTCCTTGGGCAGGTCACGGATGAAGCCCACGGTGTCGGTCAGCACGACCGGCCCGATGCCTTCCAGGTAGCCCTGGCGGCTGGTGGGGCGCAGCGTGGCGAACAGTTTGTTCTCGGCCAGCACCCGGCGGGGTTCCTCGGCGGCGTGCGTGAAGGTGTTCAGCAGGGTGCTCTTGCCCGCGTTCGTGTACCCAACGATCGAGATCACGGGCACGGCGTTGCGTTCGCGGGTCTTGCGGCGTTCCTCGCGGCGCTGCGCGACACCCTCCAGTTGCTTCTCCAGGAAGCTCAGGCGGTCGTTGATGCGGCGGCGGTCAAGCTCCAGTTTCGTCTCACCGGGGCCGCGCGTGCCGATCGCGCCGCCGGCCGCGCTGCCGCCGCCCCCGCCGATGCGGGACAGGGCCGCGCCCGCGCCCAGCAGGCGGGGTTTCATGTACCGCAGCTGCGCCAGTTCCACCTGCAGGCGCGATTCCACGCCCTGCGCGTGCAGCGCGAAGATATCCAGGATCAGCTGCGTGCGGTCGATGATCTTCAGGCCCGTGGCGGCCTCGATTTCACGTGCCTGGGCCGGGCCGAGTTCCTGCCCGAAGATCAGCAGGTCCGCGTCCAGGTGGTAGGCGCGGCTGGTCAGTTCTTCCAGCTTGCCCGCCCCGACCAGCGTGCCGGCCTTCAGGTTCTTGCGGTACACCAGTTCGCGGTGCACGACCTCCGCCCCGGCCGTGCGGGCCAGTTCGGCCAGTTCTGCCAGGCGTTCCTCGGCGTCGAATTCACCCTGGTCGATCTGCACCAGGATGGCGCGCTCGTGGTCCTTCTTCGAGACGCGCGTGCGGGCGGCGCGGGCGATTTCCTCCTCCAGCGCCTGCACCTGCGCGCCCAGGTCGAACTCGTCGATCTGGAAGGTCGGGACGGGCGGCAGGATGCGCCAGTCCTCCTCCTCGCCGACCGTGCCGGGGGGCGTCAGGTGCGCCGTGTGCACCAGTCCCGGCTGGCCCTCACTGCGCACCTCGACGGCCGTCACGGCGTCCAGTCGGCGCAGGAACAGCGTGGACAGGTCGCCCTTGCTCAGGCCGCCGCCGCGCGGGTGGGTGTGCAGCAGGTGAAAGCCGCTCAGGCGGTTCTCGCCCATGCGCAGGTCCGGGAACTCGGTGCCCTTGGCGTCGGCCACGCTGACGCTGATCACGCGGCCACGCCGGTCGATCAGCACGCTCACCTCACGGCGGATGTCGTTCGACAGTTCCGCGAGGTTCCGCGCGAGTTCCGGCGAGCCCACGCGGCCCGGCTCGATCCGGCGGCGGTACAGGTTGCCCAGGGATTTCAGTTGAGCGGGCCGCAGGCCCGAGGTGTTGCCGTGTACTTTATCTATCTTCGGTCACTTCCTTGTAGGGGTGCCCCGCGACGGGTGTCGGTTGGACAGCTGTCGGCCGGGGGCATACGTGGCGGGGTGGGACGACGCACTTTCAGGCCACCCGGACATCGTCCGCGCAGCGAGAGGAGCGTGGGTTCCGGCATTGACCCCAGTTTACGGCAGGGGGCCAGGGCGGAACGTGTGCATTCACCGCAAGGTCTTGATCATCGTGCCCCCACGGTAGGGGAGGGGAGGTCCGGACCGCATCCGCCACCTGACGTACCATCCGTGCATGCCTCACCGTGAACTCCTGCGTGACACCCTGCGCGAAGTGCTGTACGGACCCGGCGGCCTGCGCGGCCTGTTCAGCGAGCCCGGCCAGGGGCTGCTGCACGCCGCGCACGCCTTCACGGCCGCGCAGGCCCGCGCGCCGCATTCCGGTCAGCCCAGTGTGGCGGCGCGCGTCATGGCCCTGCGCCACGCCCTGCAACTGACGGCCGCGACCCTGAGCGACCCGCACGCCCTGCTGAGCGACCCCACCGACCCCCACACCTGGGCACCGGCCAACGACGCCGCGTGGCGCGCGGAACTCGTGGCACTGGCGGGCGCCGGACAGGCGCTGTACGACGCGCTGTACCGGCCCCTGGACACCGCCGGGCTGCGCGAGGCCCAGGGCGCGGTCGTGCACGCGGCGCGCGAGGCGGCCGTGCTGCGCTTCATCCTGGACACCCTGCCAACCGGATAGTCGGTGGGCAGAAGAGTGGGTGGGCAGCAGAGTGGGTGGGCAGAAAAGAAAAAGCGAGCGCCGGACGTCCTGAAAGGGGATGTCCGGCGCTCGTGTCTGGCGAAGAGGGTGGGATTCGAACCCACGGTACAGTTGCCCGTACTTCAGTTTTCGAGACTGACCCATTCAACCACTCTGGCACCTCTCCGCACCTGTGATGATCGCCTGAACGGGCGTCCGGGAGTGTAGCACAGCCGCCCGCCCGCGCAACAGCCCCCACCCGCCGGTCCTTGCGGGTCGCCCTGCCGTGACGGCCCCGGTCGGGCCACTGCCGGGTCTCGGGCCGTTGCCGGTTCATGGCTGGATCATGGCCGGGTGACTGCTCGGTGACTGCTCGCCTGCACCCTTGCGCGCAGGGGTGCGTGGGGAGTATCCTGCCAAGGTTGAAAACTGCCCCGGCTTCCGGGTTGCACCAGGGGGGTTTTTCGGCATGCCACCCCGGCTCGACAGTTCCAGCAAGGCCCCCACACCGGACCCTTCCGCACGCGGAAGTCAGGTGCGAACGGTGGCCCGAGACCCGGCGGTGAGTGATCACCTCCAGACTCATCCCGCAACCCAGCGCCGCCCCGTACGCGTGGGCGGACCCGCCCTCCCGCAAGCAACTGCTTAAGAACCTAGGAGTGATTCACCCTGCCTACCACCCAGCAACTGCTCCGTAAGGGTCGCAAGACGATCCAGAAGAAGAGCAAGGTCCCTGCCCTCAAAGGCAGCCCCTTCCGCCGCGGCGTGTGCACGGTCGTCAAGACCACCACCCCCAAGAAACCGAACTCGGCGCTGCGTAAGATCGCCCGCGTCCGCCTGTCCAGCGCCTTCGAAGTCACCGCGTACATCCCCGGTGAAGGCCACAACCTGCAGGAGCACAGCGTCGTGCTGATCCGCGGCGGCCGTGTGAAGGACCTTCCCGGTGTGCGCTACCACATCGTGCGCGGCAGCCTCGACACCCAGGGCGTCAAGGACCGTAACAAGAGCCGCTCCAAGTACGGCACCAAGAAGCCCAAGGCCGGCGCCGCCGCGGGCGCGAAGAAGAAGTAACCACGCCCGACCGGGCCGCCCCCAGCGGCTGCCCGCGTCCGCGTGACCTTCGCCGTGAACCGGCCTTCCCACGCGGGAACGCCACTGAAGCAAGTTATTCGCGCCTGAGCGCGCACCCCCCGCCCGGTCAACAGTGGACCGGACGGGGCCAAAGGGAGTCAACATGGCACGTCGCCGCCAAGCAGAAGTGCGCGTCATTCAGCCCGACCTGGTCTACCAGGACGTGCTGGTGAGCGCGACCATCAACCGCATCATGCAGGATGGCAAGAAGAACCTCGCCAGCCGCATCTTCTACGGAGCCATGAAACTGGTGCAGGAACGCACCGGCCAGGAGTCCCTGAAGATCTTCAAGCAGGCCTTCGACAACGTCAAACCCCGCGTCGAAGTCCGCAGCCGCCGCGTCGGCGGCAGCACCTACCAGGTGCCCGTCGAGGTCAGCGCCCGCCGCCAGCAGAGCCTCACGCTGCGCTGGATGATGGCCGCCGTCGAGAGCCGCCCCGAGCGCACCGCCATCGAGCGTCTCGCCGGTGAAATCATGGACGCCGCGCAGGGCCGTGGCGGCGCCATCAAGAAGAAAGACGACATCGAGCGCATGGCGGAAGCCAACCGCGCCTACGCGCACTACCGCTGGTAATCCCGCTTCACGTCCCCCGCGAGGGGGGCTGAAGGGAGCGAGACGGACGGCGGCCCGCCCGCCGTCCATTTCGCATGAGGCTCACGCCTCGCCGCGAACCTCACGCCGAATACGTGCCGAGCTGACGGTGACGAGACACGTCACCCGACAGAATCAGGGAGTCTTATGACCACCAAAGCCCAGAGCTATCTGACCCACTTCCGCAACATCGGGATTGCCGCGCACATCGACGCCGGTAAGACCACCACCACCGAGCGCATCCTGTACTACACCGGACGCACCCACAACATCGGCGAAGTGCACGACGGCGCCGCCACCATGGACTGGATGGAGCAGGAGCGCGAGCGCGGCATCACCATCACCGCCGCCGCCACCACCGCCAAGTGGAAACGCAGCGGCACCGACCAGGAATACGTCGTGAACATCATCGACACCCCCGGTCACGTGGACTTCACCATCGAAGTGGAACGCTCCATGCGCGTGCTCGACGGCGCCGTGGCCGTGTTCGACTCCAGCCAGGGCGTCGAGCCCCAGTCTGAAACCGTGTGGCGTCAGGCCGACCGTTACGGCGTGCCCCGCATCGCGTTCAGCAACAAGATGGACAAGACCGGCGCGAGCTTCGAACTCGTGCTGAACGACATCAAGGAGCGCCTCGGCGCCGTTGCCGCCCCCATCCAGTACCCCATGGGTGCCGAGAACGAGTTCAAGGGCATCATCGACGTCGTCCGTCAGCGCGCCCACTTCTACACCAACGACCTGGGCACCGACATCGAGGAAACCGACATCCCGGCCGAGTACGCCGACAAGGTCGTCGAGATCCGCGCGCAGCTGATCGAAGCTGCCGCTGAAGTCGACGAAGACCTGATGATGAAGTACCTCGAAGGCGAGGAACCCACCGTCGAGGAACTCGTGGCCGCCATCCGCAAGGGCACCATCGAGAAGAAGATCTTCCCGGTGCTGTGCGGCAGCGCGCTGAAGAACAAGGGCGTGCAGTTGCTGCTCGACGCCGTCATCGACTACCTGCCCAGCCCGCTGGAAGTTCCGGCGATCAAGGGCAAGATCGAAGACAGCGAGGACACCCAGGAGTTCCCCGCCGACCCCGAAGGCAAACTGGCCGCGCTGGCCTTCAAGATCATGGCCGACCCCTACGTGGGCCGCCTGACCTTCGTGCGCATCTACTCGGGCACCCTGCAGTCCGGCAGTTACGTGTACAACGCGACCAAAGAGAAGCGTGAACGCGTGGGCCGCCTGCTGAAAATGCACGCCAACAGCCGCGAGGAAGTCACGGAACTCAAGGCCGGGGAACTCGGCGCCGTGATCGGCCTGAAAGACGCCGGGACCGGCAACACCCTGATCGGCGACGGCGACGACAAGGTCCTGCTGGAAAGCATCGACGTGCCCGAGCCCGTCATCAAGCTCGCCATCGAGCCCAAGACCAAGGCCGACCAGGAAAAGATGGGCATCGGCCTGCAGAAACTGGCCGAAGAGGATCCCACCTTCCGCGTGGAATCCGACCAGGAAAGCGGCCAGACCACCATCGCCGGGATGGGCGAACTGCACCTGGAAATCCTGGTGGACCGCCTGAAGCGCGAGTACAAGGTCGACGCGAACGTCGGCGCGCCCCAGGTGGCCTACCGTGAAACCATCACCAAGCAGGTCGAGGTGGACAGCAAGTTCGCCCGCCAGTCCGGTGGTCGCGGTCAGTACGGTCACGTGAAACTGCGCGTGGAACCCCTGGAACCCGGCGCTGGCTTCATCTTCGAGAACGCCGTCGTCGGCGGCACCGTGCCCAAGGAGTACATCGGGCCGGCCCAGAAGGGTGTCGAGGAAGCCATGCAGAGCGGCCCCATGCTGGGCTTCCCGGTGGTCGACGTGAAAGTCACCATCTACGACGGCAGCTACCACGAAGTGGACTCCTCGGAAATGGCGTTCAAGATCGCCGGCTCCATGGGCCTCAAGGAAGCCGTCCAGAAGGGCAGCCCCGCCATCCTGGAACCCGTCATGCGCGTCGAGGTGACCACCCCCGAGGAGTACATGGGTGACATCATCGGCGACCTGAACAGCCGCCGTGGCCAGATCCAGGGCATGGAAGCCCGCGGGAACGCGCAGATCGTCAAGGCCTTCGTGCCCCTGAGCGAGATGTTCGGCTACGCGACCGACATGCGCTCCAAGACGCAGGGCCGCGCCAGCTACTCCATGTTCTTCGACCACTACACCCAGCTGCCCAACAACATCGCCCAGGCGCTCATCAAGAAGTAACCTGAGGCCGTGACCGGCTCCCTCCCCTGGCGGGGGGCGGCCGGGCCAGGGCAGCACCACCGTGGGGGGGCAGACTCGAAAGGGTCTGCCTCCCTGCCTTCTATCGCAAGGGCGGATGGGCTGGGCGGGGCGTTACTCTGAGTGGTGATGACTGTGCCTCCTGAATCCAAGACCGATCAACCGCTGCCGCCGCCACCGCCCCGGCTGGCGTTCATCACCGTGCCGCTGCTGATCGCGCTGTTCTACAACGCGTTCTCGCTGCTGACCCTGCCGTTTGCGGCGCCCAGCCTGAACGACATGCTCGACATGCTGAGCCGTGACGGCGTGACGACCGGCACGCCGGTGCAGCTGGCACCCGAGCAGATCACGCTGGTCCTGTGGATCGCGTTTGCCCTGACGGCCGCGCTGATCCTGTGGCTGTACTTCACGCGCCGCGCGGTGCTGGAAGGGCGCGCGTGGGGGCGCGTGTCCGCCATTGTGCTGGCAGTCCTGAGCCTGCTGGCCCTGCCGTTCGGCCCGATCCTGGGCATCATCATGCTGATCGGCGCCTTCGACAAGCAGGTGCAGGCGTACACCGTCCGCTGAGCAGGGCGCACCCTGGGCCGCCCGGTGACCTGCCGGGGGAGACGGGCCGGGGGAGACGGGCGGCATCCACACGGGTGCCGTCCGTCTTGAATGGACGCCAGCCGAAACGCCTCCGGGTGCCTGGCGTACTCCCACAGCCAAAAGACGGACTGCGACGCGCATGACACGGCCTTCGCGGGCCGGACAGCGCTCCGGCGCACACCCCGCCAGCGTCATCACCACTTGTACTCAGAGCAGAAAACCTGTACCCTGACTCTTCGGTGCGCCGTGTGATTCACGGGTCCAGCCGCGGGTCCACCCCCATGGCGAAGGAACGGAATGACTCCGGCGCAGCGTGCCAGCTTGGCGGGACACCGCCCTGGCGAGATTCAACCCAATGTGGGTCACGCCACCAGAACCCTGCGGGATGCGCGGGGGGAACCCGATCAAAGGGCCGGTTTTGCGTGTGTCCACCTCTTGGAGGGAGTAAGAACATGGCTAAGGGAACGTTTGAACGCACCAAGCCCCACGTGAACGTGGGCACCATCGGTCACGT